>JAPOTS010000102.1 GCA_026709065.1 Bacteroidota bacterium | reverse complement strand
GTATTCTATATCGCGTAACCGCGTATAGAACTCATCCTTCTTTGCACGTTTTGCATGTTGCAAGTTTACATTCTTAGCCATTTTATTCTATAGATTAATTCCCATAAAATATACTTATATTTTCGCTTAAAGTATTTTCCCTTGAAAAGCAGTAAGGCGGATTAGTAAGAAAACTAAGGTTGTTCATCTGATTCAGGAGGTCAAATTCTCAGAATGAATCAACCATTGGAGTAGAGGTGACAAATCTCAAAGTTTCAAATGCTGGGAATCATCAATAGCATCATCAGTCTCAGCAATTATCTAACTGCTTAATTTGGTTTTGTAATATTTCCAGCGACTCGTCAATGTCTTGGAGATGTGTTCGAAATGATCCAATCGCCATTCGCATGACAACCGTACTTCCAATTTGCGTGGATGTCATAAATACCCTGCCATCCTTATGCAGATTCCTGACCAATGAACGGTTAAATTCATTCGCATCGCCTTTTTTAGGAACATATCGATACGTGACGATTGATAGATCTGGATACGGACCAACTTGGATGCCATTCATGGTATTGAGGCGCTCATACGCATAACGGGCAAGGTAAATTTTTTCAGACAGTGCGGCGCGGAATGGGGCAACCCCCAACAGCTTGAGCGGTAACCACATCCTAAGGCCCCGAAAATGTTTAGTTAATTCTGGGGACACATAAGCCGGAGAAAGCTCATGGGCATCTGAATCCATATCAATCATATAGGCACCCCGTCCACCATGCGCAGGACCCATCAGTTCTTGGTCACGTACCAGTAGTGCTCCAGAGCCAAAGGGTAAGAAAAGTGTTTTGTGAGGATCTAACACCAGAGAATCGGACTGATTCATTCCATTAAGAATGTCTTTCCCCTCAGGGCATAGAGCGAAAAATGCACCGTAAGCGCCATCTACATGAAACCATAAATTATTTGAACGAGCGATGGATGCGATATCCGATAATGGGTCTACAGTTCCAGTGTTGGTCGTCCCAGCAGAGCCGACAATTAACCATGGCTCCAAACCTGATGCTTTGTCAGCAGCAATCGTTTTTTCAAGTGCCTCTGCAGACATGCGACAACGCCCATCCTCAGCCACCCTGCGTCGGATTGAGCTCCCCATGCCAGCAATGCGCAGAGCCTTGTCTACGCAATGATGCGTATGTTCAGTCATATAAATCACAGCACGATCATAATCAGCACCACGAAGTCCGTGCGCCTCACGTGCGATGATGATAGCAGATAGATTAGCAATACTTCCACCAGAGGATAAGTAGCCCCCAGATCCTTTAGGGTAACCAACGACTCCTGCCATCCACCGAATAAGCATATTCTCCATCCGAACTGCCCCAGGAGAGGAATGAAAAATTCCAGCATATCGTCCACCTATGGCAGCCAAGAAATCTCCAAACGCTGAATGGACTATGCCACCAGAAGGAATGTAACCAAGATAACGGGGAGAGCCTGAGTTCAAACCCTCATGATCCACATGATCATAAAGTTGCTGCAACACCTCATCAAGGGAAATACCCATTTCTGTGATGGGGGAAGACAGTAACCCAATGCTACGATCGTCTGATGTCACATACGCTGGCGTATCACATACATTGTCCAAATGCTGTTTAGCATATGCCTCAGTTTTACGAAAAAGTTCTTCAAGTTCCTTTTGTGAAGGCTCTAAGGATCTAGATTTTTGTTCAAGATCTGCGAGTAATTCATGATTTGATATAGTATTCTGAGTCTGTAAGTTTTGATGATTTTCAGGCTGGGAAATTAAATGTGATTTTTTCATGATGGGAACGTTAAATTAAAGAGATGGCATGTATATGACCATTGAAACACTTCAGAGTGATCATCTTGATTTTCTCATGACATTGAAATGATCAGTATATAAATTATGTACGAATTGTTATTTTTGGGGTTTCATATTGAATCAACAAAATGAACCGAAAATCACGAATTCAAGAGATTACTAAGATTGGAGCCATTGCAGTGATACGTCTCAATGAGACGTTACCTCTCAAGCCAGTCACCGAAGCACTATTTAACGGAGGGATCAGAGCCACTGAGGTCACACTTACAACCCCAAACGCACTCAGCACGATTGAAGAGTTGCGCCAATTTCATGGACCCGAGATGTTGATTGGAGCAGGATCAGTGATTACCAAACAGCAAGTCCAAGATGTTGCATTAGCCGGGGGTGATTTTATCGTTAGCCCGATCACGAAAAAAGAAGTCATTGATCAAGGACATATTCTTGATCTACCAGTGATGCCTGGAGCACTAACTCCTACGGAAGTTCAGACGGCATATGAATATGGGGCAGGCTTGATCAAAATATTTCCAGCTTCACAATTTGGATTGAGCTATATTAAGGCGCTTCTGGCTCCATTTCCGAATTTAAAGTTAGTCCCAACTGGGGGTGTCACTCCTGAAAACGCTGGGCAGTGGATTCATGCAGGAGCGTTGGCCGTAGGCGTTGGGAGTGCTCTGGTAGATAAGGAAGTGATCAACAATCACCAGGTTTCAGAAATCACCGCTCGTGCATCCACATTGTGTCGGAACATTGCTCGTGCGAAGAAGCAGTTACATTCATGACTGAAGGTGTCCTCTAAATACAGATCGGGTGAGCAATTAAAGCCTGTTCCTACGACTGAATTGGAGTAAGGTCAAATCATTGATCAAAAATAGTTTTAATGAGCCAATGACCGACAAGGATGCCAATATAATCAGAGAGTCATCGCTAAAGCCATCGCTCCAAGAACGCCTGCTTCGCTTCCAAGACTAGGAGGGACGATATAGTGATCAATTCCATGAAGGATTTCATCGGCTCTGACATAGCCATTCAAGAGCGATTGTACCCGAGATCGAATGGAAGGGAAGAGATGCCGTTGTTCCATGACCCCACCGCCCATGATGATTCGCTGAGGTGATAAGATCAAAATAAAATTCATCAGTGCATGAGCCAGATAATGGGCTTCATAGGACCATCCAACATGATCTGCAGGTAAGGACTCTGCCGAGATTCCCCAACGAGCTTTGATGGCCGCCCCACTAGCCATACCCTCAAGACATGCGCCGTGAAATGGGCAATTGCCTTCAAAATCATCACCGTCAGCCCGAGGCAATAGCAGGTGTCCCATTTCAGGATGAACAAGTCCGTGTATTGGATGGCCATTCACCAAAGCGCCTCCACCAAAGCCCGTCCCGACAGTTAGATATAGAAGATTTTTACAACCGTGACCCGCTCCCCATAAGTATTCCCCCATTGCTGCCCCATTCACATCCGTATCAAAAGCGACAGGCATGTTGAGATGTTGCCGAATTGGCCCGACTAAATCCGTATATGACCACCCCTGTTTTGGAGTGGTCGTAATATAGCCATAGGTGTCAGAATCTAAATGAAGATCAGCCGGTCCGAATGTGGCAATTCCGATTGATTCTGGTACTTGGGGTTGCGAACGAAAAAAATCTATAACACGGCCAAGTGTCTCGTCAGGCGAAGTAGTGGGAAATCGCTCCACAGCATAAATCTGGTCGGGAGGTTTCCCGATGGCGCAGACAAATTTGGTTCCTCCAGCTTCAATGCCTCCAAGAAGAGAGGGAGAATTCACGATGTTGATGAAGGTTCGCGAGTTGCATCCACTAAAATACTTGTCATTCTAGATACAAATGAAGAGGGCTCTGTGAGATTGCCATCAAGTAATAGCGCGCCCTCATAGATCTGCTCAATCGTTTGCTCAATCAAGCTGCCTTGGTTTTCAGATGAGGATTTGAGGGCAAGTAGATTCTTCATCAATGGATGACTTGCATTAATTTCGAGTACTTTTTTTACCCCCTCATATTCAGGGTTCATAGATTTCATCATCCGTTCCAACTGTGGATCCATTCCATCTTTCGCGGTGACGAGTGTTGCAGCTGAATCCACAAGACGCTTTGAGGAAGTAACATCTTGTACGCGGTCTCCCAATTGAACGCGAAAGAGTGTCAGAAGCGAATCTATCTCATCACCTGGCAGAGATTCAGAGTCAGTGCTTTCTGTCAGATCAAGTTCAGCAGTGGTGATGTTGATGAACTTTTTGTCTTCAAACTTGGGCACATTTGGAAGTGTAAGTGCATCAATTGGATCAGTCAATAGAAGGACTTCAATTCCCTTAGTCGTAAATACCTCAAGATGAGGACTCTTTCGCGCAGATTCAAGGGAATCGGATAAAAGGTAATAAATTGACTCTTGACTATCAGGCATTCGGGTAACATAGTCACTCAGGGAGGTCAAATGTTCACCAGAAGTAGATGGGTATCGGACTAGTTTTAAAAGTTCATCCTGTTTACCCTGATCGCTGAATAATCCTGTCTTGAGTGCGACACCAAAGTTCAAGAAAAACTTTTCATAACGCTCAACATCTTCGGTAGCCCATTGATCAAGTAATCCAAGAAGTTTGCCTGTAAGGGTTGATCGAATGCGCTGAGTTACAGGGCTGTTCTGAGTCACCTCTCGGGAGACATTGAGTGGAAGATCATCGGTATCCACGACTCCACGAACAAAAGCCAAATACTCAGGAAGCAATTCCTCTGCGTCATCACGAACAAATACACCAGAGGAGTAGAGATGCAGATCGCTTCGACGGTCTTCACGAAAAAATGAAAGAGGGGCCTGTGATGGGATGAACAACAGAGCATCAAAGGTCAGCAGTCCCTCAATCTGAAGATGCAGATGTCCAAGTGGATCATTGTAGTCCCCAGAAATGAATTTATAAAATTCAGACAGTTCTTCGTCATTAATGTCATCCTTACGCTTTTTCCAGAGTGCCTTGAGGGTATTGATCTGATCCGAATCAAGGTAAATCGGAAAATCGACAAAATTAGAATATTTGCGAATAATTGATCGCACCCTATAATCATCAGAAAACTCTGATGCATCCTCTTTCAAATGTAACGTAATTTTAGTGCCAGGCTCAGAGCGGGTGCTAGGCCCAATGGTATAAGTTCCAGTAGCATCACTCGTCCAAGTCAAAGGCTCCGCATCATCGTTACGGTGAAGCGTTTCGATCTCAATGTGATCAGCTACCATAAATGCTGAATAAAATCCTACGCCGAACTGGCCAATCATGCCAGCATCCACAGGTTTACCAGAGGACTTTTGCTCCTCAATAAACGCAAGCGTGCCACTGCTGGCAATCGTTCCCAAGCGTTCAGTTAGGTCAGTTTGCGTCATTCCAATTCCTGTATCTTCCACTGAAAGCGTCTTTGCATCCTTATCAACAGTGATGGTAATCTTCAAATCAGCATGATCTCCACCAGAGTGATCAGTCAGTCCCTGAAAACGTGCTTTGTTGAGCGCATCCGAGGCATTAGAGATCAATTCACGCAGAAAAATCTCTTGATTGGTATAGAGTGAATTAATGATAAGATGCAGCAATTGCTGCATCTCGGCTTTGTACTCAAACTGTTGAGTATTTTCAGACATCCTAATGATAATGGTTATTCGTTTTGTGCAATGAGTGATTCTCGATCTGGAAACAGCTGATCAAGTCGGCTCTCAAAGATTCTATAGGTGTATTGCTTGCCGCTGTGAATCAGAGCGACATCGGACTCAGCAGGCATAGCCTGCAAAGAGAGAGTGGTATTGAGGTTGGTTGTAAGATCTAAACGATAATTAGCATCTGAAAGGATCTGCGGGGGCAGATCATCAAAAAATCCATCCGCATTCAATGGTGAAAAACGACGGAGCCAGTTTGTGATAACTAAGCTATCACCGACTTGATCATCAACCATCCATATGTCATTGATAAGTGAGACCTCGTATGCCATTCCTTGATCAACGACACGCGCAGAAGTGATCATTCCAGAATTAGGATTGATGACCATGCGGTTACGCCATCGCTCAGGATCTTGATTAATGGTCACACGTCCATTAGTTGCATAAATTTCTGGACGATCCCCGATACGCACAAAGATAGAGCTAAAGTCTCGACCCTGTCGAGAAATGACAAATTCTTCTGATCCATCAGGCCAACTAAGCGTCACAGTGGTGGCCGTTGAATCAATGCCATAAATCCCATAACGACTCTCATTGCTCGTCACACGATTATTAAGAGACAATTCGCCTAACTCATTGAGAGCACGGCTGACCGTGGATGAATCCGCTAAAATATCTATTGGTTGGCGGACAAACCATTGCCCCCCTTCCTTTTCGAGCTCTATTCTTGAGTCGGGCAGAGCCACAGACATCTGTGTGACCTCATCTATAGGTAGATTCACTTCGGGAACCTGAATATTACTCGGATTCTGATCAAATACGCCAGAGATCCAAGCGATGAGTGCGAGAAGGACAAAGGCAACTCCTAATATAAGGTTACGGTTTTTTCGCATGAGTCAACGATTTAGAGAACTACGATTTGCCTGCTACGTCGCTTCCGCCATCGGAGAAGTCCAAATAGGACAACAATCAAAAGAGGTCCAATCATATTGCCGTACTTGATCACTGGTCGCATTCCTTCGGACACATCTCGGAGCGTGCGCGGTGCAATAGACTTTGAGCGGATACTAAGTAGTGCATCGTCCTGTGCAAGCCAATCCACGAGATTTAAGCCAAATTGCGCATTTCCACCGCTAGGTGGCAAAATGGACTCATTAATGAAGTCCCCATCTCCTACAACGACCAGACGCGTTGGCACACTAGTACGTCCAGGGGTATACGCACTCGGGAATGATCCTGTAAATGTAGCGCCCAATACGTACGGGCCGCCCGAAAGGGTAGCAGTGGTTTGTGTGGGCTGAAGCATAAAGAATCCCTGCTGTAACCCACTCTGTGGGGAGGAATAAATCAGTGATTCGCGGATTACGCCATCAGGGAGAATTGCACTGGTATCAACAGAGCTAACAAAATAAAACATCAGATTCTGCAATCGGCTGACCATTTGATTATCAGAATTGAAGCGCGTTGCTACAGGGAATAGAGGGTACTGCATTTGTTGAGATATATTAAAAAATCCCTGACGCTGTTGGACAGTCACAACCGAGCTTTCTTCATCCATAATCAAGTTAGGTGAAAGGACAATACCATAGGTGGCAAGAAGAGGGTCAATCCCGATGTCCAGCTCGGAGGCTTGTCCGGCTTGTAGATTTGCAGCAACACGGTTGAGTAAAAATCCAACGCGCCCTCCATCCATGATATAACTATCTAAAGCCTGAAGGTGCGAATCAGGGATGGTATCGGTAGGCGCAACAATCAAAAGAACATCAGGTGGTGTTGCACCCTGCAGATCTGCATCAGTGACAATCTGTACTTCATAATTCGTGGAGAGATTTTGTTGCAAAGTGGGCATATCTTGCATTGGATTAGGCTCTCCATGATCCGTCCAAAATCCAGCAATCGGTTTTTCCTCTCGGGTGAGTCTTCGGATTGCACTGGTAAGATCATATTCTAAGCTTGAAAGATCCTCAACTACAGGGATTGTTTCACGATTATTCTCATATTCGATGGCCACCCCCATGTAGGCATTCTTCAACTGCACATTATCACTTTCAATGACCTGAATTTGGATTGGGGGAATCCCTAATCGACCAGCTTCGCCACGGAGTTCTTCGTCCTCTCCAGGATCGACAAACTGATACGCTACATTTTGACCCCCATAAGCCCGATAGTCGTCAAGTTTGTCTTTAAGAAACCGGCGGTTAGATGCAAATTGGGCAGGAAGATCTGCCGAAAAGAATGCCGTAATTGCAATCGGATCCTCTAAGTTCTCAACAATCTCCTTGGACGCATTAGAAAGGGAGTAGACACGATCATCTGTAAGGTCCAAGCGACCAAAGACATTGAGTCCGATAAGATTAACTACTACAAGAATCGCAGCAGCGAGGAGTAATGTAGTTTGTGTAGAAAAGTCTCGTTTCATGAATTGCGTGGAATCAGTCTATTCGGGCCGTTTGGCCAACGAATAGGTGGTCATTAAAAATGCAAATCCTGTAAGCGAAAGGTAATACAGGATATCGCGGGTATCAATAACACCGCGCATCATATTTTGAAAATGGTAGTCCGCTCCCAAATACTGCAGAATGATCCCGATTTGACTAGGTACAAAATCGGTAATCTTATCAAGCAAAAACAACATGAAAATGATTGCAAATCCTAAAATAAATGCTACGATTTGATTCCGAGTCAAACTACTGGCCCAGATGCCAATTGCACCGTATGTGAGTCCAAGAAGAAAGAGTCCAAGATAACCGCCTACAGTTCCTCCTAAATCTATATCTCCAAGGAATGCCAGTGAAATAGTATATACCAATGTAAGGGAGATCGCCAGTAGCAATAAAAGAGCCAGAGAGAGAAGTTTACCAAGGATGACCTGCCAGTCGCGGACAGGAAGCGTTAATAGTAATTCGAGGGTTCCAGCACGCCGCTCTTCCGCAAAAGATGACATCGTAAGCGCGGGTACAAAGAAGAGGAATATAAATGGCGCGATTGAGAAAACAGAACGTAGAGAGGCTACATTCTGAAGAAATAGCGCATTGCTGAAAAACCAACCGGTAATCGCCAAAAATACACATAGGACGACGTAAGCAGCTGGTCCGTCAAAATAGGCTCTTAATTCACGTTTGGTAAGAGTCCAAGTTTGTTGCATAATTCGTTATCGTCTTACAATGATGATAGATTGATGAAGACTATCCGCTTGTGAGTTGGCGGAAAACATCTTCCAGATTTTTACTCTTGCGATGTAACCCAGTGAGTGTCCAATTATGGCTCACAGCCAGTCGAAATAAATCGGCGCGGATATCGTTACCAGAGGTAAGAATAAAATAGGTTTCCCCATTTTCATCCAACCCGTGCTCGGTGACTTCAGCCATGTCCCAAGAGCCAAGAACTTCGGCAACCTCTTCTTCGGTGTTCTGTAAGGTAACCGATAGCTGTTCACCACCCGACAACCCAGATCGTAATTCTTCTGGGGTTCCATCGGCCACCAATGTTCCATTGTCAATAATGATGACTCGGTCGCAGGATGCCTGAACCTCTGACAGGATATGAGTCGACAGAACAACCGTGCGCTCCTGTCCAATTTTCTTGATCAGCTCACGGATCTCTACAATCTGGTTTGGGTCTAGTCCACTGGTGGGTTCGTCGAGAATCAATATTGGAGGATTATGGATCATAGCCTGCGCAAGACCTACACGCTGGCGAAAGCCTTTAGAGAGTGCATCAATGCGCTTAGAGAGCACATCATGAAGCCCGCAAGAATTGGTCATTGCACGGATGCGTTCAGTTCGATTTTCACTCGGAATGCCCCGCATAGCCGCCACAAACTCAAGGTAATCATAAGTGACCATATCGGAGTAAAGGGGAGTACTCTCAGGCAGATAACCAATTTGCTCGCGAACTGGGAGAGCATCTTCTCGAATGTCCTTACCATCAACGAAGACCGTCCCTTCGTTAGGGGGTAGATAGCCAGTCATAATTTTCATGGTCGTCGATTTTCCAGCACCATTGGGGCCCAAAAATCCGACTACTTCTCCCTGGCTAACCTTAAAGGAGATGGATCGAACGGCTTCTACATTGCCATAAGATTTGCTTAGATTTTGAACTTCAATCATTTGGTAAAATGAATTAGGAACACGGTTTTACTTAAAAAGAGTCTAAGTGTGCCAAAACGAATGCTAAACGAAGTACTGAGAAAAATTAGTATATCAATGTGATCATTCACTCACTACGCAAGTTCTGAATTAGAGCCTGCCCAAATTCACTGCAACTCAGCAAGGTTGCATCGTCCATTAGCCGGTGGAAATCATAGGTGACACGCTTTTGAGAAATCGTTTTTTCAACGGATCGGATCACCGCATCTGCTGCCTCTTTCCAGCCCATGTGACGCAACATCATTTCTCCAGAGAGAAGCACAGAGCTTGGATTTACTTTATCAAGTCCGGCGTACTTAGGAGCAGTCCCATGAGTCGCCTCAAACAGGGCAAGTCCTGAATCGTAATTGATATTCGCGCCTGGCGCGATCCCGATTCCCCCCACCTGAGCCGCAAGGGCATCCGAAATATAGTCTCCATTAAGGTTCATGGTTACAATGACACTGTACTCATTCGGACGTGTCAAAATCTGTTGTAAAAACGCATCGGCAATGACATCTTTGATGATGAGTTCATGCCCTTGATGGTTTAATATGTGCCAAGGCCCACCATCCAACGGCACCGCCCCAAATTGCTCGGCAGCAATTTGGTACCCCCAATCACGAAATCCACCCTCGGTGTATTTCATAATATTGCCTTTGTGAACGATTGTCACACTGGGTTTACGTTCTTCAATTGCATGTTGGATGGCTGCGGAGACAATACGCTGAGTTCCTTGTTCAGAGATGGGCTTAATCCCAATGCCGCTACTTTCAGGGAAGCGAATATGGGAGTAGTGTGAGGGGAATGCATTCTTGAGCAGTTCTAAAAACTGATGATTCTCTTCAGTCCCATTTTCAAACTCAATCCCTGCATAGATATCTTCAGAATTTTCTCGGAAGATGATCATATCAATGAGCTCTGGGGCAACGACGGGCGACGGCACGCCCGTGAAATAGCGAGTAGGACGCACACATGCATACAGGTCTAGTTGTTGACGTAGGGCCACATTGAGGCTTCGTATTCCACCGCCCACGGGCGTTGTCAGAGGCCCTTTAATCGCGACACGATAATCGCGAATGGCTTCAAGTGTATCGTTGGGGAGCCATTCGTTGAACTTGCGCTGGGCTTTGTCACCAGCGTACACCTCAAACCAGTGAATTTTTCGCTGATCACCGTAGGCAAAAGAGATGGCGCTGTCTAAGACACGACGCGCCGCTACCCAGATGTCAGGCCCAATCCCGTCTCCTTCAATATAAGGGACAATCGGATCATCAGGGACTTCAAGGGTGCCGTCTGAGAAGTGAATAGGTTCGCCTGAGGTTGGCTGTGGTAAGTGCTTATAGGGCATTTGAATTTGTAATGTTTATAGTTGACCAATGATTGAACGCAAACGGAGCTCCCAGACTTTCAAGGCAGCCTCACAAATGATGGCTCGGCTCATTTTACTTTGCCCTTCGGTACGTTCAGTAAATGTGATGGGGATTTCTAATAAGCGGAAGCCTTTTTTCCAAGTTCGGTACTTCATTTCAATTAAAAACGAATAGCCATTACTGCGAACGGCATTGAGATCTACGGATTCAAGGACTCGGCGATGGTAGGCCAAAAATCCTGCTGTCACATCACGAACTGTCAATCGGGTTGCGACTCGAGTATAGCATCCTGCACTATAACTTAATAGCAAACGACTCAGCGGCCAGTCCACGACACGGACTCCTCCAATATATCTAGAGCCAATTGCGAGGTCACATTGATTATGAGTGATAGCATTAATGAGTGTAGGTAGATCATCGGGGTTATGAGAAAGGTCTGCATCCATATTGCAGATGATTTGATAATCTCTATTAAGTGCGTAGTCAAATCCCTTCAAATAGGCAGTCCCAAGTCCGAGTTTTCCTGAGCGTTCCAGAAGCTCTATTCGGCCAGGATAATCCTGTTGTGTTTGACGAACAATCTGAGCTGTCCCATCTGGAGAACCATCATCTACGACCAAAACATCTGCCTCAGACGGTTGACCCATGATACGTCTAAGCGCCAATGCAATATTGTCGGCCTCGTTGTATGTTGGGATGATGATTAGCGTGCGATTCATCAATGATTGGAAAGAAACATTCGGTTAAATGGATCCCAGGTGCTTTGAAATCGTAAACGTTCAATATATTTAATAATCACACGTAGAATTAGACTTTTTTGTGCAAAATGGCAGTGAAGACAAAACGCGCGGCTGCAACGAACGGTCAGACTGATGTCTCTTTTGATATCATTGAGACTAAATCGACATTCCGAAGCTACCCAGGAGATCGATTTACTCATTCGGATCTTGGGTTGAGTGTGGCTGATATTGGCGACATTTATCGTAATATGTTACTTCAGCGGCGCTTTGAAGAACGGTCTGCTCAGATGTATGGCAGACAAAAAATTGGTGGTTTTTTGCACTTGTATATTGGTCAAGAAGCAATCTCAACTGGTTCTGTATATGCCCTTCAACCTGGGCTCGATTCTGTGATTACTGCTTACAGAGATCATGGGATTGCATTAGCAATCGGAATGTCATCTAACGAATGCATGGCAGAGTTGTTCGGACGAGTGGATGGATGCTCAAAAGGAAAGGGCGGTTCTATGCATTTTTTCAGCAAAGAAAAGAGAATGTTTGGCGGGCATGGTATTGTTGGAGCACACATTCCTCTGGCTGCTGGCATTGCATTTGCACATAAATATAGAAATGATCGAGGGGTCGTCTTCTGCTACCTTGGTGATGGTGCTGTTTGGCAAGGATCCTTTCATGAGGCATTAAACCTCGCCTCCTTATACAAATTACCAGTGGTATATGTGATTGAAAACAATGAGTATGCAATGGGAACCGCAGTTGACCGAGCTGCAGCGGAGACAGATCTGTTTAAGCAAGGCATCTCTTACGCGATGCCTGGATCCTTAGTTGACGGAATGGATGTATTCAGTGTTTGTCAGGCGATGCGTGATCACGCAGCACTTGCGCGCGAGGGACAGCCTTCCCTTGTAGAAGTCAGAACTTACCGCTATAGAGGACATTCAATGAGCGACCCTGGTAAGTATCGTACCAAGGAGGAGTTAGAGCAGAAGAAGAATGAAGACCCCATCTTACGCCTCAAGAGTTATATCATTGAGAACGATCTAATGAAAGTTGAAGAGTTAGATGTCTTAGATATCGAGGTGAAAGCTGAAGTATCTGCATCGGTCACATTTGCTGATGAGAGTCCCTTATCCCCACTGGAAGCGATTTATGATGATGTCTACACACAAACTGATTTTCCATTCCTGACAAAGTAGATTATGGCAGAATTACAACTTCGAGAAGCGATTCGTGCAGCACTCGTAGAAGAGATGGATCGAGATGAAGACATCTTCTTGATGGGTGAGGAGGTGGCAGAATATAATGGTGCTTACAAGGTGAGTGAGGGGATGTGCGATCGCTACGGTGATCGTCGTGTGATTGATACTCCAATTAGTGAGTGCGGCTTTGCAGGTCTTGGCCTTGGTGCAGCCATGGATGGACTTCGTCCAGTCATTGAGTTTATGACATGGAACTTTGCTTTTGTAGCATTTGATCAGATCATAAATAATGCCGCCAAGATCCGGTATATGTCTGGCGGACAATTTTCTTTTCCGATTGTATTTCGGGGACCTAATGGTGCGGCTGGGCAGTTAGCGGCGACTCATAATACGTCTGTGGAGTCTATTTACAGTTGCTTTCCTGGATTGAAGGTCATCTCAATCTCTAACCCAGATGATGCCAAGGGACTCTTAAAGTCAGCAATTCGAGATAATGATCCAGTTGTGTTCTTGGAGAGTGAGTTCATGTATGGCATGCGCGGAGAGGTTTCTGATGCGGATGATTATATTATCCCGATAGGAAAAGCTCGGATTGCACGCGAGGGGGATGCGGTGACGATTATCGGACATAATAAAAGCTATTGGAGAGCCATGGAGGCTGCCGAAATGCTTACATCAGATGGGTATGAAGCCGAGGTCATTGATCCTCGAACGATTCGCCCATTTGACTGGGATACGGTGATCACATCGGTAAAGAAAACTAATCGGTGCGTCATTGTAGATGAGAGTAACCCCTTTGCAAGTCTCTCGTCGGAGATCGCGTTTCAAATTCAGTCTCGTTCATTTGATGATCTTGATGCACCCGTTCAGCGAGTTACATCTAAGGATACTCCTGCACCGTATGCCAAGAATCTTGTTGAATATTATCTACCAAGTGCTGAGGATGTGTATCGTGCTTGTCGTGAGGTCATGTATCTTGATTGAACCCAATTAGACTAACTGATTCATGCCAATTGCCATTGAAATGCCTAAAATGACTGACACCATGGAAGAAGGTGTCTTGGTTGAGTGGTCTGTTGAGGAAGGAGACAGCATTGCAGCAGGAGATGTGATTGCTCAGGTTGAGACGGACAAAGCAACCATGGATGTGGAAGCCTACGATGATGGTGTGTTGCTCAAAAAAGTTGCCAATGCAGGCGATGCCCTACCGATTGGAGGGTTAATTGCGATTATAGGGGATGCTGGGGAGGATATTACGGATTTCATTGAGGATTTTAAGTCTAATGGAACGATGTCACCAGCCCCATCTGAATCGTCATCTGAGGTGTCGGTGAAATCATCACCTGACCAGACTCCTACATTGCCAGAGGATGAACCTTCTTCGCATGGGCGAACGAAAGCATCTCCATTAGCTCGGCGCATGGCGACTGAATTCGGGTTAAAATTGAACCATCTTACTGGATCGGGTCCTAGTGGTCGGATCATTAAGCGGGATATTGAGGCTGAAATTGAACGGACTCCTCAGATTGGACATGCTCCCTTACCGGTTCCAACCTCTGCTGACCGGGGACATGAGAGAGTTCGCATTTCACAGATGCGTAAGACCATCGCCCGTAGATTAGCCGAGAGTAAATTCACTTCCCCCCATTTCTATTTGAATGTTGATGTTGATGTTGTTGCATTGGATATGCAACGCCGGGGGGTTAATCAATATCTTGAAAAAACAAACGGTCTGAAAGTCTCATTTAATGATTTTATCACTAAGGCATGTGCCAGTGCACTTGTAATGCACCCAGATGTAAACGTAACGTATGCATCACAGGAAGGTGAGATTCATAAGTACAACTATGTGGATGTCGGGATCGCTGTTGCCATTGATGATGGGCTAGTGACACCAGTCATTAGAGATGCACACTTGAAGAGCGTGGTGATGATTAGTCAAGAGGTTCAGAGCCTTGCGAGCAGAGCCAGAGACAAACAATTAGATGTTTCTGAGATGGAAGGATCTACCTTTACCACTAGTAATCTTGGAATGTTTGGTATAGAATCGTTTACGGCGATCATTAATCCACCCAATGCATGTATTCTGGCTATTGGTGCTATACGCGATACACCAGTCGTAGAAGATGGAAAGATCGTTCCTGGAAAGCGGATGAAATTGACCCTTTCATGCGATCATCGCGCCGTTGATGGCGCGGTTGGTGCAAGATTTATGTCAACGTTAAAAGATTTACTTGAAAATCCTGCTAGTTTGTTACTGTAAGAAGGGTCAACTAATGGTGGGTTTGACAGATCATTTTTGTTAATTTTTTGGTTTTTTGATGAGGGTCGCCCATGTTAGTGATCCGCATTTTGGTAGAATTGCGTGCGAACATGTTGAGCAAGCCCTTCTTGAGTGTATCGTTCGGAATCGTTGCGATATGGTTTTGGTTACTGGTGATCTGACTCAGCGAGCCAGGGTGTCTGAATTCAAAGATGCAGGTCTATTTCTTAATCGCTTACCAGTTCCATATTTGGTGATCCCGGGTAATCATGACGTTCATGCGTGGTGGCATCGTCCAGATCTCAGATTATTCAATCCTTTGAAGCGCTACAAAAAAATGATTTCAGAAGAGATTGAGCCTATGATTAGCCAGCGAGAGTATGCAATATTAGGTCTGAACTCTGCACATGGATTGACGATTAAAGGTGGGCGGTGCACATCGGGGCATCTGAGAAAAATAAGAGAATTTTTTTCTCAACAATCTTCTCATACATTTAAGATTTTAGCTATTCATCATCCGATCTCGTTGGTCAAGTCCTTTAACATTCGCGATGTCGCACGCCGAGGAAACCAAGTATTGGATGTGGCTGCCCAAAGCGGGGTGGATGTAATTTGTGCTGGGCATTGGCATTTATCACATGTCTCTTGTAGCGACATCAATGGATCGCATGTTCATCTGTCTATTGCAGGGACAGTGACCTCAGATCGATGGAGACCTCCCCAAATGGGGTTGAATTCTTGGAACCTTATCGTTAAAAGCTCCGAGGGCGTAGACATTCAAGTCCATCAATACCAAAAGAAGACACGAACCTTTAATAAACTCAGTTAAATGATTCTATCACATAGACCCATTTATAATATATGGTTGATATCAGCAAACTTATTCCTTTGAAGGATTTCGCCCGTCCGATTGAAGTGATGTGGAATCTTTCGGATATGAAGTTATGTGCGATTGAGTCACAAACTAATTCGCAAGATCACGCGCTCGTTTTTACCCGTAATGGACAATACACGACCCAGCCTTGGACCGATTGGACACGGGGGTTTCATATCGGATCAATTCTACTCCAATCTGAAGCCGACTCTTCTCGGGCCATTCGTGATTTTGGACGTTTATCCACAATGAAATTCATTCAGCCACAGGTGACGAATTTTGGGGTTCATGATCATGGCTTTAATGTGACTAGCACCTATGGAACCCTTCTTCGGCAGATGCATGAAAACCGAGACCTTCACAATGAGTGGGAGCGAAAATATTATCGTCAAGCCCTAATCACTAGTGGAATTGTTCAGGCGCATCGGTGGACGGAATTGGGGCAGGGTTATGGGTATATCTATTCGTTTAACGGCGCTCATTCTCTCTTTGCAGATACGATCAGATCATTGCGTGCATTAGCAATTTCCTATGTATTAGGTGGTGTGATAATAGAAGAACAGGATCAGGAGTATAGTTTATTGGAAAGGATGATTGCGCATATTCGGACGACATCGCGTTATCTCGTTTCAACATCTGAACTCTTAGACGGATATTCAATTCCTGGACGAGTCGCTCACGAAGCTATTTTCAATATAGAGTCCGCTACGTTCAGATGCCTCTCTACTCAGCAGGGTTATTCTCCATTTACCACATGGACTCGAGGGTTAGCATGGATTATTTTGGGTTATGCTGAAATTTTAGAGTTTTTCAGAATGCTCCCTGATCAGATCAGGGCTATGTATCAAGACATAGAGGCTGAGTTACTAACCACTCTTCGATGTGCAGCTGATTACTACATAGAGAGTACGCCAATCTGTGGAGTTCCTTATTGGGATACTGGGGCACCTGGATTACTGGATTTGAATGGATGGTCAGAGAGGGAAGCGGATCCATTTAATGACAAGGAGCCTGTTGATAGTTCTGCTGCAGCCATCGCTGCTCAGGGGCTGCTACGTCTAGGAGAGATCGTGGGAGACTATGGAAATAAGTATACAGCTGCTGGTCGACGGACGGCTTATACCATCCTTCAAAAGCCCTATTTGTCGACCGATCTTAATCATCAAGGGCTTTTACTTCACAGTGTTTACCACTGGCCAAGACGCTGGGATCAGATCCCTACTGGTTCAAAAATCGCTCATGGAGAAAGTGTCATGTGGGGAGATTACCATCTTAGAGAATTAGCACTGTATATAGGAAGGTTAATGGAAGCCAAGCCATATTACACATTTGCAAATTTTGAATGGAATTTACCAGATAGAGATGCATAAATTTGGAGTAACTACACCATGATTCTTTCAATTATTAAAGCATAGCGTCTGCTTAAAACCCAATGTAATTGAATATCGATTTTTATTCGTTCTGAGAAAAAAGCATTTAGGATAGGTGATGCTGGATAAGATAATATTGGGTGATAGCAGAGTGCTAGTTTGACTCACGATGACCAATTGTTCAATAATTATCCTCGGTAAAACTAATTCTCTCATTCTGTGATGCCGCCTGAAAATACTGACATTCTTGTTTGAGCGCGAAAAACTGCAGGGCTTACGATTACCGAAGCTGCCTCTAAGATTACTCTGAAACAAATAAGGCTTGAGAAAATTGAGCAAGGTAAAGAGGATCCTTCGCAATCCGTTCTAATGAGAATGGCCAAAGCATATAGGCGAAGTGCTGTGACATTTTACCTTAAAGCCATACCTACAGAAGGGGATTATGGTGCTGATTTCCGCGGTAACAAAAAAGTATTTACAGACAAAGATCAGGCTTTGATTAAGGCTCTACTTCGCTATGCACGGTCTAGTCAGCAACTGATCAGGGCTAGGTTAGAGTTAGAAGATGAAGCAATCCCTATTTCATTTATTGGCCAGTTAAAGAGAAAGTGGCACCTGCCTGAGGGAACAATAGCTATGGGGCAAAGGCTCCAAGACATGTCCCGAATTCAATACTCAAAGCTCGTTGTAGATGCTATAAATGGGCTGAATCTGGTACTGGGAGATCAATGTATTCCAGAGAAGTATCGTGCGAAATCAGATCAATTTAAGTCATTCAAATTGATTCGATCTGCATGTGAACATTCTGGAATTTTTGTGATTTTGAAGAATAACTTGGGAAGTCATCATTCTAAGCTGACATCTGAGTTGTTTAGAGCATTTGTTATTTCCGATGAGATTGCTCTATTGATGGTCCTCAATCGCAGTAATCCCCATCCTGCGATGTCATTTTCTATATTGCATGAAACCGTTCACTTACTCCTTGATCAAACTGGTGTCAGTGATATTGAGAGTACAACTCCTGTTGAACAATTCTGCAATATAGTGGCAGGAGTTTGGTTACTACCACAGAAATTTATAAAAGAACAATGGGGAAATAGGATATTAGGCATCCCCGATGCAGTATCTCAAATATCAAGTCAGTGTAATCTCAGTCGCATGATGGTTGCTACAAGGGTATATCAGGAAAGATTGATTTCCAGAGAAGACTATTCAAAATTAATCGATGTTTTTCGTGATGATTGGAAAAAGACTCAGCAAGAGAAGCAAAACAGCTCTCAAAATCAACAACAAGGATGTGCGAACTACTACGTCATACAGCGCAATCAGTCGGAGAATCGAACATTAGACTTTGCTGACCGAATGATACAATCGGGAGGACTCACTGTCACCAAGGCAGCCCGAATTCTTGGGGTCAAGCCATCCAATGTGTTAAAGTTGCTTGATTCATAGTATTTTGATTGTATGCTATATCTAATTGATGCTAGTTCGTTGATTACGATTTGGAATACATATTATTCTCCTTATATGGTACCAGAATTTTGGAGTTGGCTTGAGCATCAGATCAGGCGGGGAATCTGCAAAATGCCTAAATCAATTTATGATGAAATTAAACCGACTGACTTGATCTTTAAAGATTGGATGTTGAATCACATGAAAGACTTTGTCATTACTCGGGAGGTGAAAATTGAACTTGTTTGACAAGCAATACAATGGGATATGAACTTGAATTCACTGACATTGAAATCGATCAAATAGGGAGTGATCCATTTCTAATTGCGACAGCACTTGAAGATCCACAAAATCTTTGCTGGTTACTGAGGAAGTATCCAGACCCGCTGCGAGTGGGCTAAACCGCAAGATTCCAGACATCTGTAAGGGTTTTCAGATTGAGTGTATTAAAATTCAAAGATTTGCAAAGAGCCTGAACTTTAAGACAAATTGGAAAGATGAGATAACTCTTTCAGAAAAGAATATAATTACAGGGACACTTTTTCATTGATCTCTTTGTTTAATGAAGACGATTCATTCTAAGAATTCCTCCTCCCGTAACTCAATTTCACTAGTAAGATCTTGGTGCAAAATTTAATCAAGAATAGTGTATTATGATAAATCATCAATTATACATCATATCTGCAATATCCAGTTTTATGCCCATTGCGGGGCTCCACTTGGGCATAGTCTTACATGAATTAGGTAGAGTCATAAACAATAGATCTTTCCATGACAGACGGACGAGTAAAACGAATCGTATATTTGCTGATAATTATTAATTTTCAACTCTTTAATATTTGTTATCTCATGTTTATAAAACATTCTCGCACTATAATCTTCTATCTAATGATGCTCATCGTTTTGGTGGGTTGCAGTTCATCGGATTCGGAATTGACTCATGATACTGCGCAAATAGATACATTATCAACAGGTGAGATAATCATTCTCAATTCTGGAGATCCGATCTGGGAAACAGAAGATATGTGGATTATTACAGAGCAAAGCAGATATGGAACTGGGGTTGGTAGCGACTCGATTCTATTTGGACAAATTCGGTCGTTTGATGTAGATTCTCAGGGGCAATTATTTGTTCTTGATGCTATGACTCAGGAAATCTATATCTATGATGTTGATGGAAATTTGAATAGGACAGTTGGCGGACAAGGATCTGGACCACAAGAATTTACAAATGCTGTTTCGGCCGAAATTGCATCAAACGGGGAAATCTGGGTCGTGGAAATGGTTCAGGGCAGATTAACCATATTGGATTCTGGTGGCGATTATCTCAGATCTCAAAGATTGAATACTACAGGTCGCAGTTATTCATTTTATCCCGGTGGGTTTGATTGGCAAGACCGCTACAATGCCTTAATATTTCAGCAGGGTGACCAAGAAATCATGCCCAAACAATTGCTGGTTCGATTTGATGAGAATACGATTCCATTGGATACAATTGATGTCCCAGAAAATCCACAGGAAATGGATTTCTTTACCCTATCCGATGATGCAGAAGGCAGACAGATGAATCTCATGGTTAGCATTCCATTTCAGGGATCATTTCAGTGGATCTTTTCTCCAAATGGCACGCTCTGGACATTATTCACTGGGACATACGAACTGGTTGAAAAGACCACCGATGGAAACATCCTTCGGAAAGCATCCAAATCATTTGAACCGATTGCAGTGACTAGTTCAGAATTAGAAGACACTCGTCAACGCCTTAATTGGTTTGTTGAACAAGGGGGAAAATTGGATATGTCACGCATCCCCAGACATAAGCCAGTTGCTAGATCCTTCTTCGGTGATGATCAGGGCTATCTATGGGTCATTCTGACCGACTCAATAGGCGAGGACGGCGTAACGATGGTTGATATATTTAATTCTGAAGGGTTTTTCCTCGGCAATGTAGAGTTACCTTTTTCATTATCGTCCAATTATGATCCAATCGTTCTGGATGAAGTTTTCTATGGAATTATCGAGGGTGAAGACGGTGGTCAGGAGATTGTGAAAGCCTCAATTCAAAAGTGAAACAATCGTCCTAACATAGAGCTTTTCGTAGCTGGAATTATCATGCTCTGAGGGGTTGACCTCAGGGGAACTCGTTTGAGTTCAAGGCACAAAATACTGACTAATTCAGTTACAGTCGGGGTGGCGGGATTTGAACCCACGACCTCTTCGTCCCGAACGAAGCGCGCTA
>JAPOTS010000114.1 GCA_026709065.1 Bacteroidota bacterium | reverse complement strand
AATACAAACCCATAACGGTGTATCTCTTGAGATGTGAATGCCTCGTGAGCAGATTAAAGTGCAGACAGAGGAGGTGGATAATGAACTACCCCTTGCCCAAGTGACAGAGTTCCTGGGTTTTCCATCATAAGGTCTGCAACAAATCCCATGACGGGCATCTGCACAGAAAGCATTCGGTTTGAGCGAGTAGGAGTATTCAAAACAAAATCGTTAGGTTCTATACAAATGGTGGTAGACCAAAATTTCTTTGATATAAACTGAATTGTAACCTATCAGCCCAATGGAAAGATTTAGTTTTTAATTTCCACAATCCCACTTCCAAGTCTACAATCCTCATTATCTCGCACACTAAAAGACTTTTTGAGCTATATCAATAGTAGATAGGTAAAAGTGTAGTAACTTGATAGTTTGTATGTCTCATTTATTGTTACCATCCACTATTCCAAGGTGTCAAGATTGTTCAGTTGATGATTCTTTGATGGTCAACAACCATCAACCTTATGGTCATGATTCCTTTCTATTTTTTGTCCACAGGTAATATCCTCGAAACCTTGCGATCATCGCGAAGAAAAACATTCTTGTTATACCCGTTGACATTTTCATTGGAGTAGAGACTGAAAATATACACTTGCACTGATATTAATCACCCATTAATTAAAATACCCTGATGGCAAGAGTACAAAATTTCATTGAAAACATACTTCAGTGGCAGCTGAAGAAACTGGCATCAAACAAGAGATCTGATGCTATGGCGATTTATGGTCCAATGAACTCCGACCTTCCTTGGTTAGTCAGAGATAAAATTGAAGCACTGGGTAACAGAAACACAAAGCTTACTATTTTGTTAGACACTGGTGGAGGCTTAGTTGATTCCGTAGAAAAAACTGTAGAGGTTCTCCGACATCATTACGACCATATTGATTTTATCATACTTGGTCAGGCAATGTCTGCTGGTACAGTTTTTGCCCTTTCCGCTGACAATATTTACATGAATTACTTCTCGCGATTGGGCCCTATTGATCCACAGTTCTATGTTGATGGAAAATGGATCCCAGTATTAGGGTATTTGGAGAAATATGAGGAACTGAACCAAAAGTCAAAGATAAGCTCTATCACTCCACTTGAATATGGCTTGGTACTAAAACTTGACTTGGCCGATATTCACCGATACGAACAAGCCAGAGAGCATTCGGTGGAATTGTTGGAAAAATGGTTACCCGCATACAAGTTCAAAAATTGGATTGAAACCGAGGAGCATGGGCTGACTGTGACACCTGAAATAAAGCAAAAAAGGGCGAAAGATATAGGTAAAATGCTGAACGATACAAAAAAATGGCATGCCCATTCTCGTGGAATTTCAATGCAAACACTACAGGATGAGGTAGGTTTAAGAATTGAGGATCTTGACCAATCCGATCTCACAGAACTTCACGAGATTGCTAAGAATTTCCATACATTTGCTGTTGACTATATTAACACAATTCAAATGTCTCTCCTAGTCAGAATTGTCACCTATAATCCTTCGGAGGCACTGGATGAAAAAAATTGATCAGCAACACGAAAATATCTCAAAAGCTGGGAAGACTTTTGATATGTCATTTGTAGAAGTTGCGAATGACATGGAACTTAGATTGAAAAAAATGGGTATTGAAATATCGCACTCTGGACCTCGCATTCCAGACCCCGGACATGTGAGGGGAGAGGATATACGAGCTCCACTACCCGCCAGATGGGAAGATGATACAGTTGACCAAGATTACTTCTAAAAGTCACATTTGAGGGGGCTTCCGTTTATGTGGTGCACCATGAGATCTACTAAGGATTTCACTCATTGAGTAGGTTTGTTTTAACATTTGATGGAATTTGGGGGTCATTACAGCGACACGGCATGGAATGGGAGTTAGAGAAAAGAAGTTATTGGAGAGAGGCGATGCCATATAATCAGTGGATTACTGACTTGATCAGAGCAAAAAGAAGATGCAAACTAAGGGAATTACATACATGACTGTACAGAACTTTAATTGCGGTCAACAATCTGCGATTTGAGTGAATAAACTCTCAAATGAGCCTTTTGCAAAACCTCTAAGTCAACGCTTAAAAATACGTCAAAGATGCTTCAGAGCAGTATTTCCACGAAAACTATGAGGTTTTGCAAAAGCCTAAAGGTATCCATACGATAATACCATAAATTGAAGAACTTAGACTGTAATCACACTGATAGTGTTCGTCTGTTTTTCTACTGATGGCATC
>JAPOTS010000133.1 GCA_026709065.1 Bacteroidota bacterium | reverse complement strand
CCTCAAACCTCTTTAGAAATGTCATTGGAATAATTGTTGTGGAAATTTAGGCTAATCTTCTCCTTTGTTAACTAACACGTTAAATCAAAGTAGTTTCTTTGTGCACTTTGGATAACATAAATAAGGCTTTCTTTCAAAATCAGTTAGCACACCAATAAACGTAGCATCTTGAGTGTATTTATCAAGATTCACAAGTTTATTCTCTGAATTGAGTACCCTGATGTTTCCCTCATCGGGTTCATAGGTAGAATGCCTTGAACAACCTTTATGGATATAATACTTAGAAGCGTCAGGATCATTTATGCCCTTTTGTGTGAGAGCCTCAAGCACTTCTGCAGTTTTTGTATGTTCTAATTCATCAATTTCTTCCTTACTCTTTAATTCGCAACGAAAAAGATCTCTTTTCATCATTCGCTTTGATAAATTAGCAAGAATTGGGTCATTGCTTTCACACCATTTTTTTATACTGTCGGTGATAGCACTATCATCTAAGTACAAAAACTGATCTAATACTTTATAATCATTGAGCATCTCTGTGGTGAATTTCCGGCTTAGAAGGCATTTCAAGGCTTCGGGAATTCCGTCCACGGCTTTAAGATTTCCCTGAATAATTAAATCTCTGGCTCTCTCAATGACTCCATGCAGAACCGCATCGGCAGCAACGACAGTCTTGTGTAGATATACCTGCCAATACATTAATCTTCTGGCGACAAGTACGTTTTCAACAGCATAAACCCCCTTTGATTCAATTGCCAAGCATGAGTCTTCTCCCCCTTTTTTAGGATAGACACACAGGGTGCTCAGGATCCTGTCGACTCCAATTTTACCCTCAACAACCCCAGTGAATAAGGAATCTCTTCTTAGATAATCAAGTCTATCAACATCTAACTGCCCAGATATCAGTTGGCTAAAAAATGGTCGTTCATTATAATCATTTTCAATCATTTTCAGGGCTAAATCCAACTGTCCTTTCATTTGTGCATTTAGTCGTCTGATAAGGGCTTTACCGATGTCTTCATGGCTTATGCCGTTGGGCTTTTCATTTGTTGGGATTTGGCCGTTGGGGTTTACTTTTTCAATCAACTTGAATTCAAGTGTATGGGAAAAAGGTCCATGTCCAATATCGTGCAAAAGAATCGCTGATAAAGCCGCTAATCTTTCGTCCTTTGATATTTTAGTTCCCTTCTCTTGCAAAATATTCAGTGCGTCAGATAGAAGGCCCATAGCCCCCACAGCATGAGGAAACCGAGTATGTTCGGCCGATGGAAAAACCAAGAACCCCATACCAAGCTGTTTAATCCGGCGTAGCCGTTGAACCTCATACTTTGCTAACAGATCTTTAATTAACATAAACTCTTCACGGATTTTAATAAACCCATGAACTGGATCCGAAACAGTAATCATATTGGAAGGAAATAATAAATGATCAAGCAAATTACAAAATAAACGGTCTACTGCTTATTTTAGGGTAGAATCGCGTTAGAAAATATTGTGGTTTAATGATTAAAGAATTAAAGGTTTGTCTTGAAGTCGGCAAGAACTATCAACCGAAGGCACAATACAGTATATCTATGCTACTCAGACCGCTCGGTTTGGGTCCAAAATTCTGTTGCAGAAATGATCTGAACAATCATGGACTTTACTATGGTCATCACCCTGAGGGACTAGATGCTGGAGTCATCATATTATCATTTGCATCTGAAGTAGAAGATTTTTTTGAGGCGAGGCAAGAGATAGATATCAAATTAATTAAATGGAATCATTACGAAGATTTTGATTACCCTATTGTTTTTTCATCCGAAAAGGGAGATGATTTGATTGCCTCCACCTTTTTTTGGTTATCTGGTTGGCAAGAATTCACTGTAAGAGCGAGAGATCGGCATGGACGTTTTCCCTATCATGCGTCTCTGCAATCATCCCTGAACATTGCACATATCCCAGTTGTGGATATTCACAGAGCCGTTCTTCAAGAACAACTCTCTTCATCAAAGATCCCAGTAAATTCAAAACCTTTGAATGGGAATCATTGGATATTTTGTCCAACAATTGATGTAGATTATCTTAAACACTGGCGACTTGGTATGATGTTTCGTGAAAAAGTAGAGTATTTTTTATTCAATAATAGGAATGTGACGATCTTAGAGCGCTGTTGCAGATACTTTCAATTTATTAAGAGCTATTTTACACCTGGAGATGCATTTCAAAAAGCATTGAGTCAGATGCATAAGTATATTAGACGGTATGGATGTGCTACTGTGTTTCTCAAGACAGGTGCTCACGGCCCTAATGATGTTCATTATCAATTAGATCAATCTTATGTCCATAAGATGGTCAGAGATCTTAAATCAGATCATTTTGAAATTGGATTACACTCAAGTTATCATGCATATGATCATCCTGAATATTTGCGAACAGAACGCAAAAGACTCACGAACTTGATTGGAGATGCTCCAAGTAGCGTTCGCAATCATTACTTACGTTACGCTCCTATCATTACGGCTCCGTTACAATCGGGTGCTGGTTTTAGAATTGACGCAACTCTTGGATTTGCAGAAAGTGCTGGGTTTAGAAATGGAACATGTATGCCATTTCTGAAATTTGATTGTTTGAATAATAAAGTCATTGATCTCTGGGAACTGCCTCTAATCATCATGGATGGTGCTCTTTTTAATCGTCAGAAATTTTCCCCTGATGAAGCAGTTTCTTACAGTCAGGATTTGTTATTACAGTGTAAAAAATTTGGCGGTACTGGGGTTGTATTGTGGCACAATGTGATGGGTGAGGAAATGGATTACTATGGATGGAATAATCATTTTGAGCAATTGATTGAATGGGCTCATCAGCAGGGAGCGCATATTGACTCATTAAAAGGGGCTTTAGAAACATGGCTAGGCCACCGTATATGAGGAACTAATCCATTGTATTATGGCGAAGGTCAACAAAGGTCAAACTCCCTTGATGCGACAGTATTACAGGATCAAGGGCGAGAATCCAGATACATTATTACTGTTTCGCATGGGGGATTTCTATGAGACCTTTGAAGATGACGCGATCAAGACAAGTGAAGTATTAGGGATTGTTCTAACTAAGAGATCCAATGGTGCAGCGGCTTCAGTTCCATTAGCCGGCTTCCCACATCATGCTTTAGAAAACCATCTCCCAAAACTTGTTGAAGCCGGATTAAGAGTTGCGATTTGTGAGCAACTAGAAGACGCAAAATCTGCCAAAACTTTGGTGAAGCGAGATGTTACGGAAGTTGTGACTCCGGGTGTATCACTTAGAGAAAATACGCTAATCCCCAAACAGGCGAATTATTTGGTCGCAGTCCATCGGGGAACATCAAAGGTCGGGATATCTTATGCAGACATCTCAACTGGAGAATTTATTCTTACCGAAGTCTCTACGTCTCAACTGAAAAATTATCTTGAGAATATTGGACCTGCGGAGATTTTGTTGGATAAGTCGGAGAGCGATTCTATGCGAGAGTTGCGTCAATTGGGTTATATCGTGACACCACGAGAGGATTGGATCTTTGACTATGATTTTGCTCATCAGACATTGCTTGAACATTTTGGGACGCATTCCTTGAAAGGATTTGGAATCTCTGGGCTTCCGGATGGGATTGTTGCGGCCGGAGCTGTTCTTCACTATGTCATAGAAACTCAAAAGGGAAAGCCAGAACATCTCAAAAAAATTCAGCTTCAAGTTGATCGGGGAGTAATGCTTTTAGACGCTCAAACCCGCAGAAATCTTGAACTTACTACTCCTCTTCACGGTGATTCCAATTCGCTTACGCTTGTGGATTTAATGGATTACACATGTACGGCTATGGGGGCAAGGATTCTTCGGCGTTGGCTTTTTCAACCATTACGAGATGTGGAGCGGATCAACCAAAGACTAGATGCAGTAGAGACGCTTGTAATCAATTCGGATCTTAGATGTCAAATTCAATCTCATTTGAAAAATATATGCGACATTGAACGAATTGTAGCCAGAATTTGCACACATAGAGCAACCCCCAGAGAGTTATTGAGTTTAGGATTAGCATTGCGTCAGGTTCCTCATGTCATTACATTATTGAATGAATCTGGTTGCCATGTGTTAGAGAAGCTTGCGGTGTCTCTGGATCCTTGTTTACAAACAAAAACAATCATTTTTGAGGCGCTAGATGAATCTATGGAACAGATATTTCGAGAGGGGCATAATGCTGATCTTGATGAGCTTCAACAAATTTCTACTTCGGGTAAACAATACCTTAATACGTTACAAAATCGTGAAATTGAGAGAACAGGAATCACATCGCTCAAAGTGGGTTATAACAAAGTATTTGGATATTATTTAGAAGTTACCAATGTTCATCGTGATAAAGTGCCAGAAGAATATGTTCGAAAACAGACTTTGGTCAATGCAGAGCGCTATATAACCGACGAATTGAAAGACTATGAAGAGCGGTTGCTTGGGGCGAAAGAGAAGATCATAGAACTTGAAAGTAAATTGTTACATTCTCTTCGATCTCGGTTGATTGCTGAGTTACAGCCTCTTCAAAAATTAGGATCCTATATTGCGATTTTAGATGGCCTAACATCGTTTTCTGAAGTGGCCTCTCGCGAGTCCTATGTACGCCCCAACATCAATGCCTCGCGATTGCTTCGCATCATTGATGGCCGGCATCCAATTGTTGAGCAGGCGATTACTGATGCATTTGTCCCAAATACTGTAGATATGGATCCAGATAAAAACCAGATTTACATTATTACAGGCCCGAACATGGCAGGGAAGAGTGTCGTGTTAAGGCAGGTAGGTTTAATTGTGCTCATGGCGCAAGTCGGGAGCTTTGTGCCTGCCAAGGAGGCGGAGATAGGGATAGTTGACCGAATCTTTACACGCGTAGGGGCATCGGATAATCTCGCAGCGGGAGAGAGTACATTTTTGGTTGAGATGAATGAGACCGCAAATATTCTTAATAATGCCTCACATAACTCATTGATTTTATTGGATGAAGTAGGGCGAGGAACTAGCACCTTTGATGGGCTCTCAATTGCATGGGCTTTAGTGGAATTCTTGCACCAGAATACATCTGTTGCATCACGAACCCTATTTGCTACCCATTATCATGAGCTCAATGCTCTGGAAGACCAGTATGATCGGGTACAAAATCACCGTATTCATGTCCAAGAATATAATGGAAAGCTCATTTTTTTGAGGAAATTAGTTAGGGGGGGGGCTGATCATTCGTACGGAATTGAAGTTGCCCGAATGGCGGGCTTGCCCAAATCTTTACTGGAACGAGCAAAAACCATTCTCAATCAATTAGAATCAACTCAAACAGTCTCAAAGAAAGTAGCTCCCAGAGGGGAAACGATTCAGATGTCACTATTTAATGAACGAAAACCAGACTTATTGCGAGATAGAATCAATCAGATTGATCCCAATGAACTCACGCCAATGCAGGCATTACTTTTATTATCAGAGTTAAAAGATCTTTCTAAATCAAATTCATAATTGAATATGCGAATTCTAATCATTGGAAGTGGTGGACGTGAGCATGCGTTGGCATGGGCGTTACGTCATGTAGAGGCGCAGTTTATTGCCCCAGGAAATCCAGGCACGCAACAATTCGGAGAAAATATTCCGATTCCTGTTTCGGATCTCAATGGTATCGTAACATTTTCGCGGAATGAGAATATTGATTTAGTTGTCGTTGGCCCAGAAGTTCCACTTTCAGAGGGATTAGCTGATGCACTTCAAGAGGCAAGAATACCCTGTTTTGGCCCCTCATCTGCTGCAGCTGAAATTGAAAGTAGTAAAGTATTTGCTAAGACATTCATGCAGAGAAATGGAATTCCTACAGCGCAATGGAAATCATTTCAATCGGGTCAGTTCAAAGATGCCCGAGCGTATGCTCAGACGCTCGGAAAGTGTGTCGTCAAAGCATCTGGACTCGCGGCAGGTAAAGGGGCAATTATGTGTAAGAGTATTAGAGACTCCGAAAATGCGCTTACGGAGTTAATGATTGATGAAAGTCTTGGGGATGCAGGAAAACATGTCGTAATTGAAGAGTGGATGGAGGGTGAAGAGGCCAGTATGTTCATAGTGACCGATGGTGAGGACTATCAGTTGTTAGAATCTGCACAAGATCACAAACGGCTAATGGATAATGATCATGGCCCAAATACTGGTGGCATGGGAGCCTATGCTCCTGCGCCTGTGATGACAAATAAATTAATTGATCGAGCACGCAAGGAGATTGTTGAGCCTGTTTTGGAAAAAATGGCCTCAGAGGGAAGGATTTATTCAGGATGTTTATATATAGGGTTGATGATCACAGATCAAGGACCAAAGGTTGTTGAATTTAACTGTAGGTTTGGTGATCCTGAAGCACAGGTTGTGTTACCGCTCATAGATGGGGATCCTGCTGAAATCCTATTATGTGCGGCCAAAGGCGGAATTGGGAATTTACGATTCACTCAGCAGACCAAGTCTGCGGCTTGTGTTGTACTATCAAGCGAGGGTTATCCTGGAACGTATGAAAAAGGCAAAGTGATCAGCGGACTCAAAGAGGCTAGTGAAGTTACAGGCTCTCTCATCTTCCATGCAGGTACGACACATGATGGTAACAATGTATTAACTGCTGGAGGTCGTGTTCTTGGTGTCACAGCAATAGGTTCTACGCTTCCTGAGGCCATTCATCATGCATATAAAGCTGTCGATCTGATTGAGTTTGAGGGTAAGCACTTTCGGTATGATATAGGGTCCCGTGCCTTAAATCTTGGATGAAACAAGTATTAAGGGGTGTAGTGGTTATTTCGGTATTTGTGGTTTCTTTTGCAGAAGCACAGGATACCCTAAAAGCGGGTTTTGAGGTCATTGCAGATATTTCTGATGCGCGGGCGCTTGCAGTTGATCAAGATGGATTGCTTTATGTTGTCTCAGCCTCGACGATGTTCCTGTTTAATGATGATGGTCAGCTCATAACCAGTTTAGATGGTACAAGTGGTGGAGTTTTTGGTGAGCTTACTGATATTGATCCTGGCAATGGTCTCATTTGGGTTCTTGCAGATTTTGACTTTGGAAGTCTACACCGATTCTCAAAAGAATTACTGCATCTTGAAACAATTCGTATTCCGAGTAACTCAGCTACTGAATTGGGGCGATCGCCGCGGGTTGATTTGCGGGATGAATTTGCGACGACCTTAGGACAACCGATTGCAGTGTCAACTGGGCAATCGGGAGAGATCTTTGCCATTGATGTGTCTGCTCAGCATGTCATTAAATGGGATAATAGTCGCAGGTTAGAGCGTATAATTGGAGAATTTGGAACTGGAGACGGGCAACTTGTTGAGCCAATAAGAATTGCTACTGATGCGACATCAGTATACGTCGCAGATCGTAGCTTGAAGAGAATAAATATTTTTGACTATTTTGGTGGATATGAACGTAGCGTTCAAACCGAAGAGGACGTAAAACATATCACAGTGTTTGATGAAGAATTATGGATCGTTTATACGGATCAGATAATGATTTATAAAAATCGGCGAAGATTGTCACGACAAATGATCGTTGAACTTGACGACTCATTGATCGCAGCAGAACCCACAGTTGACTTCCTCTTTCTTCTTACTTCAAACCAGTTGATTAAAGTCAAGATATAATTGGAAGGAAGGTTTCCCGTCGGAGTTGATTTGTAACTTTACGAGCGCCGAAGGTGTATCTCTACGCATTTATAGACACTTGAAGAAAATCCATAAAGACAACAGCCCCGAAAAGCAGCGTTGATCAGATGCGCAGAGCGGGTAAACGTTTCTCCTAAAAAACACAACGGCCTATGAGTATCCCTACAATGCGAAAACAGACAGAGGACACTCTCAGTGTGATTACTGTCTGATCCATTCAATGGATGGGTTTATCGTATGGATACAATAATTCCATAAGTTTCTAGAAGATTCAGGATATGTACCGCAAACATTAAGCGTTTGTTGGATGTGCCTAGATAATTTATAGTGTTGTATCCACCAATGTTAATCTTAGCGTTACCAGAAGCCGTCACGACAAGGCTCCCTAAGTCAAGAGCTGCCTGCATAATTTGATTATTCGTTAAACTTGTTTCAAACCTAAGTTCACCATAGCTCGTATTGATGATTGACACTCCATTCAAGCCGCATACAATACTCCTTTCTCGTGGTAACAAAACCAAATGTCTTCTGGGCTACACATCACACCAATAGGCATGAATTTTGCGTTCCAACTCGCTCTTGCAAGGCCTATTTGATTATTTGCGACTGCTCAGCGCCAGCAACTAACGTTCCGTGCGATTTCCAGTCTGGATCTGCTCTGGAATCATTTGAATCAGTTGAAAAATCCCACCCAGAGAATCATCTATTATCCATTTTCATCATCAATCTCGTTATCTGAAATTTCCGTCAGAATTTTTCCACAAATTGTCGCGCAAATCAGCGTGTTCCCAGTCTACACCAGAGTCTACAATGCCAATAATCACATTACCATCTTCACCTTTGACCACATCCAAGCTTTGGCCATTTCCATTTTATACATGTACGAATTTTACGAGTTTGAGAACATGAATCATTATGGATAGATCCGAATTGTTTCTCAGTAATTGGCAGAGTTGGAACCGAGGATGGGGAGTAGAGCAAGTGTGGTTCAGCATACGCAACGCCAGAAGATTCCTCAATCATTTTCACTGCATAGTGAGGCGATAATCTGCGTCGTTCCGAATGCGATATATTCGTCGGAGTTCTTGAATATTTTCCAGTTGTGCTCGTCTGCCACTCAGATTATTCAGGATTGGAAATTCCAACTCCACGGATTACACTTGCAGTATTGATGGATAGGCTGATTTGCTTAGGTATTGCCCAGATTCATATTGAACCATCAACACACATGATTCAATGTTTGTGCTAGTATGATATGACTGGGACAGACTGGGTGTTGAGGTTACACACCAAACAACAGCTGTGGAAAGAGCAATCTTCCAAAGCCTTATTGTAACGATGAAGTGTTTGTTTCTACACGAATATTTGAACGAACAAAATGGCTAATTCAACATACTAATACGATACTATGTATCTTGCCTTGCTTATATGTGGTTTTTAAAGGATTTCTTTTTGAGTAACTCTCTCATATAATCTATGGTTCTATCACGATTTGTATGGAATTGATTATTTTAGGTGGTTCTACCATGTTTTGTGTGGAAACGATTGATTTTGGTTCCACCACATTTATTTTTCCATATAAGATACATTTATAGAATCCTTGTTGCTTCACTTACTAAATTAGGATCTCACTGGTCTATTTTAATGTGGTGGAAATAGATATAAGGCTACATCCAGTAGATGTTTATGTATAAAGTATACAATGCGTTATTTATCCACAGTCCAATGGAAAAAGCGGAGAAAATGACGGAACATCAAAGAGATCAAAACTAATGGCAGAGGATATAATAAATTTGAAAATTTCAGAGTGGTTATTCTCTTATTCTGTAATAGTCTGAACCTCTACCCACAAGATTCGTGATAGAACCTAATCTATAACTGTTAAAATCAACATATAGGTATGGATACGATTGGTTCGTATCTACAAATTAATAGATTCATGAGAACTGATCCGGTGGCTTGTATAATGAATTGACAAAAATTAGTGATTTAATTCATAGGCTTTACCAATTGTACGATATTTCATGAGACCCTTTCATTGAATTACATCCCCTCGTTTACAGCGATTGGATCATTCCAATTATATTCGCTTTCAAGAGGATCATCGTTTTTATTCGCATTCAAAGATTATTACATTGCGCATTATCCAACAAAGAATTTAATGAGTCTATTCATTTTTTTGAATCATTGCACATTAGGGGAGTTTAATCGTACAATCAAATTGTAGGTATCCATTCACTAATTTTAGAATCATGACTTACGACACTCACACTAAGGTACATCCAGCGGCATCTGGAGATGCTCTTCCCGAAGAACGAACAGAAATCACTCCCTCAACCCAGATCATGTCTGGTGCTGAAATTCTCCTACGCTCCCTTGAAGCCGAAGGAGTCAAAATCATCTTTGGACATCCTGGTGGTGCAGTCATTAAAGTGTATGATGAAATGCACCGAATTAAGCCGGAGTTTCAACATATCCTTGTTCGACATGAACAGGGAGGAACTCATGCCGCTGAGGGTTATGCCAAAGCAACAGGTAAGGTAGGGACAGTTTTGGTAACCAGTGGTCCTGGTGCCACGAATACCGTTACTGGAATTGCCGATGCTTACATGGATTCAGTGCCGATTGTTGTGTTTACTGGTCAGGTACCTACTGCTCTTATAGGCAATGATGCGTTTCAGGAGTGTGATGCAATTGGAATCACACGTTCAATCACTAAGCATAGCTATCTTGTTCGGGATGTGAACGACCTAGCTCGGACTGTGAAAGAAGCCTATCACATCGCCCAAACTGGTAGACCAGGTCCTGTGTTAGTGGATTTACCCAAAGATGTTCTACTGGCTGAAGCCCCGTTCCAATATCCTAAGACAGTGAACATGCGAGGATATACAATGCTAGATCCAGTGCTTCCTGAAAAATTACATCGAGCTGCACAGATGATTGGTGAATCTAAGCGCCCATTATTTTATGTGGGAGGCGGTGCCATCAGCAGAAATGCGTCTCAACATCTAACAGATCTTGCTCGCTATACTCGTATTCCTGTCACGACAACTCTCCACGGATTAGGTGCTTTTCCCGAAGATGATGACCTATCATTAAGAATGCTAGGGATGCACGGAACTTGGTGGGCAAATCAGGCAGTTCAGCACTGTGATCTCCTGATTGCGGTAGGGGCGCGGTTTGACGATCGTGTGACGGGTAAGCTTGATTCATGGGCACCGCATGCAAAGGTCATTCATATTGAAATTGATCAGTCATGCATCTCAAAAAATATATTCGCCGACTGTGCCATCTTAGGTGATGTTCAGGATGTTCTTGAAAGTTTAAAATCACTTGTGCAACCAATAGATACTACAGAATGGCTTGAAGAAATTGAGGCTTGGCGACAGGAATGCCCCCTGCAGTATAGTAACGACGGCAAATTACATGCTCAGGGTGTAATAGAGCAACTGCGGGATCAAACAGACGGAGATGCCGTTGTGATTACCGATGTTGGGCAACATCAAATGTGGTCAGCCCAGTATTTTCGATTCCTTCACCCCAGAACCCATATTACAAGCGGTGGCCTCGGAACAATGGGCTTTGGAATGCCAGCTGCCATGGGTGCAGCTTTCGGAATGCGCGAAATAGGGTCTTCACGTCCAGTAATTTGTATCAGTGGAGATGGTGGGTTTGTGATGAACGCTCAGGAAATGAGTGTCGCAGCAGCTCATAAACTCCCCCTAAAACTTGCTGTCATCAACAACCGTTTTCTTGGAATGGTTAGACAATGGCAAGAGCTCTTCCATCGGGAGCGCTACAGTCACACCGATCTATCAGATACCAATCCTGATTTTGTTAAACTTGCAGAAGCACATCATTGCGTAGGACTCCGAGCCACGACCCCTGAGGAAGCTCAATCTATCATTGAAGAGGCATGGAAGATTAACGATCGGCCAGTGCTCATGGAGTTTCAAGTTGCAAAAGAAGAAATGGTCTTCCCAATGGTCCCCGCCGGTGCTGCTACTGGAGATATGATCACCGACCGCATCACACCTAATTCGTTTGTCTAGAAGGACTACCATAAATATTTATGTCTGAAAATCTCATACTCACTCCTCAGCAGATCATTCGAAAGAAGGCCGCTGGTGAACCGATACAGCCCGATGACAGCGAAATGATCCAATCGCACACGATTGCGGTTCTTGTTGAGAACTCAATCGGTGCATTCATTCGGGTTGTCAACATGTTTTCTGCGCGTGGATTCAACATCGACAGTGTTACAGTGGGAGCTACCGATGATCCTACTGTGAGTCGAATGAATATTGTCACCCAAGGTAATGGGCGAATCATATCCCAAGTTCTACGACAGTTGAGCCGGCTTGTAGATACCATTGAAGTCATTGACCTGACCGATACCGACTTTGTTGAACGCGAGCTATGCTTACTAAAAGTATGTTACACCAAAGATACGCGCTCAGAAATTCTTGATGTCAATGATATATTCAGGGGTAAAGTTGTGGATATCACTACAAAAACGATGACGTTTGAGTTACGTGGTCCCTCCAAAAAGATTGATGCATTTATAAAAATGATGCACGCACATGAAATAGTAGAAGTTGCACGTAGCGGTCGCGTGGCGATGCAACGTGATTAGTCATTAACTCATATAAATCCTTATGAAAGTACATTATAACGCCGATCCTTCAATTATTCAAAGTAGAAAAGTGGCCGTGATCGGTTATGGAAGCCAAGGGCATGCTCATGCTCTCAATCTTCAAGACAGTGGAGCAACAGTTGCTGTTGGTTTACGAGCAGGTTCTCAATCGGTTGAAAAGGCTCGCAGTAAAGGGCTCTCAGTGATGAGTATTTCTGAGGCATCCGCTTGGGGAGATGTTGTCATGATTCTAATCCCAGATCAGGATCAAAAACGCGTGTATGAAGCCGACATAGCAACTCATATTACTCCTAGAAAAGCTCTTGCTTTTGGGCATGGGTTTAATGTGCACTACGGCCAGATTGAAGCACCAAACGGTGTAGATGTATTTATGGTTGCCCCAAAGGGTCCAGGGCATCTCGTTCGTAGAACATTTGAGGAGGGTAAAGGAACCCCATGCCTAGTCGCAGTAGCTCAGGATGCCTCAGGTTCAGCTCTTAATCTTGCATTGAGTTATGCTGATGCAATTGGAGGCACTCGTGCTGGTGTAATTGAAACGAATTTCAAAGACGAAACCGAAACAGATCTCTTTGGAGAGCAAGCGGTCCTATGTGGTGGGTCTCAAGCCCTCATTCAGGCTGGATTTGAGACCCTGGTTGAAGCTGGATATCCTGAAGAACTGGCTTACTTTGAAGTTCTTCATGAGTTAAAACTGATCGTAGATCTCTATTACGAAGGTGGCCTTTCCTATATGAATTATTCTATCAGTGATACTGCTGAATATGGAAATTACTCTCGAGGCGGTCGGGTAATCGGCCCTCAAGTCAAGCAGGAGATGAAAGCAATTCTTTCAGAAATTCAATCAGGTGAATTTGCCAAAGAATGGATCCAAGAATGTGAAGAAGGGCAACCCGCCTTTAAAGCCTACAGAGAAGCAACTGCAAACCATCCAGTTGAGAACGTAGGTCAGAAGTTACGTAAAATGATGGCATGGCTTCAGAAGAGTAACGATACAGTTGAAACATCATAATGCCGTGTTACGATATTGCTGTCTTGCCCGGTGATGGGATAGGAACTGAAGTCACGCGTGAGGCTGAAAGGGCTATTATTGCAGCGTCTACACAGTTTCAATTTAATGTATCACTTGAACATTATCCGATTGGTGGCGCGGCTTTAGATCAGTTAGATACCCCTTTTCCAGATAGGACTCGTGATGCTTGTCTTGCGGCTGATGCTGTTTTCTTGGGGGCGCTTGGTGGACCTAAATGGGATCACGAAATTGGTCATCGTAGATGTGAATTTGCATTGCTCGCTCTACGAAAAGTTCTGGGAGGGTTTGCAAATCTACGTCCAGTGATCGTTCCTGAAAGCCTCATAGAAAGCTCTCCTCTTCGGGCCGAGCGGGTGAGCGGGACAGATCTATTAATTGTACGCGAACTCACTGGTGGAATCTATTTTGGGTCACCGAGAACTGACTCTGATGATCAGGGAATCAATACAATGATTTATTGTCGGTCAGAAATTGAACGGATTGCCAGATTAGCATTTTCTCTCGCTCAAAAACGAAAAGGTAAACTCACATCCGTTGATAAAGCAAATGTGTTAGAGGTATCTCAACTTTGGCGGCGTGTCGTGACTGAGATTCAGCGTTCTGAGTTTCCTGATGTGGAATTAGAGCATCTCTATGTGGATAATGCAGCGATTCAACTGATTCTTAGGCCGACTCAGTTTGATGTCATTTTAACTTCAAATTTATTTGGAGACATTTTAAGTGATCTTGCAGGAACACTACCAGGCTCATTAGGTATCCTGCCATCAGCGACCATGGGGGGTAAGGTTGGACTCTTTGAACCGATTCATGGCAGTGCACCCGATATTATGGGGAAAGGTTTGGCAAACCCAGCAGGTGCGCTCCTGAGCGTGGTCATGCTCTTGGATTCATTGGGAGAGACCGAAGCAAGCGAATGTATTCAATCTGCGATCATGAACACTTTAGATGCTGGAATTCGTACCCGTGATTTAGGGGGTACAGCTTCAACCACTGAATTTGGAGACACAGTGCTTCACCATGCGTTTGGCATGACTCCTGCTTTAGTTTGATTTAAGTATATTGTATATATGCAATACAACGTCTGATCTATCCATGAATAATGATAGGGTATTAATTTTTGAAACAACGTTGCGCGATGGTGAGCAGGCACCAGGTGCATCTATGAATATCACGGAGAAAATCCGTATTGCTCATCAACTTGCCCGATTGAAAGTAGATATTATTGAAGCGGGATTTCCTGTTTCATCACCTGCACAGTTTGAAGCAGTTCAGCGAATTGCTCAAGAGGTAGATGGACCAGTGGTAGCAGCACTTGCTCGGACCGTTGAGGCAGATATAGATGCCGCAGGCGAGGCACTACGCACCGGAGATAAGACACGAATTCATACGTTTGTGGGAACCAGTGACATCCATTTAAAGGCAAAATTTGGATCAGACCGATATGGAAAGTCCTTAGCAGATAAACGTGAATATGTCTTAAAAATGGTTGATCGCTCTGTTCGGCAGGCATGTTCAATTACCGATGATGTTGAATTTAGCGCCGAAGATGCAGGTCGTACGGGTATTGACTTCTTGGTTGATGTCATTAACGTTGCAGTTGAAGCGGGAGCGACTACCATCAATATTCCTGACACGACTGGCTACTGTGTTCCAAAAGAGTATGCTACTCTCTTTAAGACAGTTCAAAATCGGTGCAAACAAATTGAAAATGTTGTTCTTTCTGTTCACTGCCATGATGATTTGGGGTTAGCCGTTGCAAACTCATTAGCTGGTGTATTAGCTGGAGCCCGGCAAGTTGAGTGTACGATTAATGGTATAGGAGAGCGTGCTGGTAATGCATCCTTGGAAGAGGTTGTAATGGCGCTTCATGTTCGTGGTTCACTCTTTGGTACTCAAACAAAGATTGAGACGCGATTGCTTGCATCTACCAGTAAAATGGTCTCTATTGCGACAGGGTTTCCCGTACCTCCTAATAAAGCTGTGGTCGGTGCGAATGCATTTAGTCATGAGGCTGGTATTCATCAACATGGAGTGCTAAAAAGCCGCGACACATATGAAATCATGCGTGCAGAGGATGTGGGGCAGGACCCAGAAGCAATCCGACTGGGGCGCCATTCTGGCCGACATGGATTGTTTAGCCGACTTGAAAAGTTAGGAATCTTTGTGGGTGCTGAAAGAAAAGAAGAAATCTATAAAGAATTTGTGGAGTTGGCGGATCTCAAGAAAGAGATTTTTGATGAAGATCTAGTTGCACTTGCTCAGGGGCATCGGGGAGATTCAGCCATTGTCCACTACCGTCTTGATCATCTTTCAGTCAATTGTGGTACGGGTAGGATTCCTCGTGCAGAAGTTCTTCTGTATCATGGTTCGTCCGACACCTCATGTCGAAAAACGGCTGAAGGTGATGGACCAGTTGCTGCAATTTATAAGGCAATTGATATGGCTGCTGGTAGTCATCATGGTTTGGTTTCTTATGCGATTCGGTCTGTTGGGGAGGGCAAAGATGCCATGGGAGAAGTCACTGTCCTAATTAGCGAACATGGTACTTTGTTTAGAGGAATTGCTCGGCATACAGATGTGTTACAAGCCTCCGCAAATGCCTATGTGTTGGCTTTGAATCAACTTGAAAGCTTTAGAGCAAGTAGCGGAGAAGAATTTGTGTCCGATGGAATTATGCAATCATTTGGTAGTAATGGAGGCCAAGAATGACAATTACAGAAAAAGTTATCGCTAACCACTGCGGACGTGATCGAGTTGTTCCCGGTGAAAGTGTATGGGTAGATGTAGATATCCTGATGACCCATGATGTTTGTGGACCTCCCACAATTGACATTTTCAAGCGTGAATTTGGTCAAGATGCCAAGGTGTGGGATCCAGACAAACTGGTGATTTTACCCGATCATTATATCTTCACTCAAAACCATCATGCTAATCGAAATGTGCAATTACTCCGCGCATTTGCCCAAGAGCATGATTTGCCACATTACTACGATGTAGGCTCACCAAGATATAAAGGGGTATGCCATATGGCACTTGCTGAGGAGGGATTCAACCGCCCAGGTTCTTTGTTGATAGGGACTGACAGCCATACCTGTACGTCTGGTGCCTTTGGGATGTTTTCTACTGGAGTAGGCAATACTGACGCAGCCCTGATTATGGGGACGGGTAAGATTTGGTTACGAGTCCCAGAGACAATGCGATTCATTTTTGAGGGGGCCCTGCCTCCCTATCTGATGGCAAAGGACCTAATCCTAGCTGTGATCGGAGATATTGGATGCGATGGTGCGACTTATCGGGCGATGGAATTTGATGGGGAATCGGTCTATTCTCTATCTATGCAGGAGCGTATGACACTGACAAACATGGCCATTGAAGCGGGGGGGAAGAATGGCATCATCGCTCCCGATGAAACTACGATAGAGTATGTACATGCTCGGACTGATCATGGCTTTGAATGCATTTATAGTGATGACGATTCGCGGTATCACTCCGAATATCGTTACGATGTATCTACACTTGAGCCAGTGGTTGCTAAACCCCATCGTCCAGACAATCGTGCTAGCGTACTTGAGGTCGCTGGAACGCGTTTAGATCGAGCATATGTTGGGAGTTGTACGGGTGGAAAGTTGGAAGATTTTGAAGCAGCAGCCCAAATCATCAAGGGGCAGGAAGTCGTCATTGATACCTATATCGTTCCTGCTACGACAGAAATATCTGAGTCGCTCCGGACTGAGCACATTGATGGAACCTCACTCTGGGATATATTTGCCAATGCGGGATGTAAGATGGGACAGGCGAGTTGTGCTGCATGTTTAGGAGGACCGCCCGATACATTTGGGCGGATGCAGGGGGATGAGGTTGTGATTTCCACGACCAATCGGAATTTTCCTGGGCGTATGGGATCAAAGCAGGCCTCTGTATTTTTGGCTTCGCCGTTAACGGTCGCAGCGAGTGCCCTATCGGGGCTCATCACCGATCCAAGGGAGGTGCTTGTGTAGATGCAATCAATCATTAGAGGTTTAGCTTATGTGGTAGGGGATGCCATTGATACTGATCAGATCATTCCTGCTGAGCATTTAGTATATAGCCTTCAAAAACCCGATGAGCGGCGGATGTATGGTCGCTATGCGATGAGTGGAGTTCCTATTGATCAGCAAGGTTTACCTGACGGGCATATTCCATTTACGGATCCTGACAAATATCACAGCGACTATACTTTTGTGATTGGTGGGGCTAATTTTGGATGTGGATCTTCTCGTGAGCATGCGCCATTTGCGCTTACTGAGGCGGGGGCTCAGGTTGTTATTGCTGAGAGTTATGCAAGAATTTTTTACCGTAACACGATTGATGGTGGATTCGTTATTCCGTTTGAGTCTCATGAGAAAATTAATGATCAGATTCGTACCAGAGACGAGTTGGAGTTAGACACACAAATTGGGCAACTCACGAATCATAGAACAGGTCAGGAGTATTTATTAAAGCCTCTTGGAGATGTGGCAGACATTCTTAATGCTGGAAATGTTTTTGAATATGCAAGACAAAATGGACTCATTTCAAGCTCATGAACGAACGGATTGAACTTTTTGACACCACATTACGTGATGGAACTCAAGGTGAGCATGTCACGCTTTCTGTGAACGATAAAATTCGTATTGCTCATCGATTAGATCAGTTTGGAATTGATGTGATTGAAGGAGGGTGGCCGGGCTCCAATCCTAAGGATCAAGAATTTTTTGAGCGAGCATGTCAAGAAAATTGGACTCACGTAAATATCTGCGCATTTGGGTCTACTCGGCGTGCACATCATACCTCACAGGAGGATCCCAATTTGTCTGCCTTATTAGACGCGAATACTGATACGGTTTCCATTTTTGGTAAGAGTTGGCTTCTACATGTTAAGAAGGCCTTGAATGTCACTCCTGAGGACAATTTGGCGATGATTAGTGGCTCCATTGAGTGGCTAGTTGAGAATCAACGCCGTGTCATTTATGATGCTGAACATTTTTTTGATGGGTACAAAGATGATCCGTCTTATGCGATTCAAACGTTGCGTGCTGCGGCCCATGCGGGAGCTAGTGTATTGGTATTATGTGATACGAATGGTGGATCTATGCCATCTGAGATTCGAGAGATCACTGAACAAATATCTTTAGTCATTGATGATTTGCGAATTGGGATTCATGCGCATAATGACAGTGGGGTAGCAACCGCTAATTCCATCGCTGCTGTAGAGGCTGGTGCCCGGCATGTTCAGGGGACAATTAATGGGATTGGAGAACGGACGGGTAATGCTGATTTATGCACTGTGATCGCCTGTTTGCAGAATAAACTCGGTTACGATTGTGTGTCAGAAGAGCAGTTAGCGACATTATCGGATTTGAGTGCTTTTGTCTATGAAATCTGCAATATGTTACCGATTGATCGTGCACCATTTGTAGGACGCAGCGCGTTTGCCCATAAAGGTGGTATTCATGTCTCTGCAGTCATGAAGATCCCACGCGCCTATGAGCATATAGAACCAGAAGTTGTTGGTAATAAACGGCGAGTGTTGGTATCCGATTTATCGGGACAGTCAAATGTTCGCTATAAAGCGGAGGAGCTTGGTATTTCGTTGAATGGGCGAGAGGAGGCCCGTCGTGCGGTTCAGCGCATCAAGGAGTTAGAGCATTTAGGTTATGAATTTCAGGGGGCAGAGGCCTCGTTTGAACTCTTACTGAGAACGATCAAGGGTGAAGATACCGAGATGTTCAGGTTGGATCGACTCCGAGTGTATAGTGAGCAAGACGAGAATGGATCTGAGTGGTCTGAGGCAACGGTTGCAGTTTTTGTTGGGGATCATCGTGAGTTAGCAGTTGGTGAAGGTGTTGGACCGGTTGATGCTTTGTCCCGTGCACTGAATCGTGCTCTTTACCGTTTTTATCCTCGTTTGGGTGATCTGCGACTTGCCGACTATAAAGTTCGTGTGTTGACTCCTGAGAAAGCTACGGCTGCCTCGGTTCGGGTCTTGATAGAGCATCACGACATTCATGGCGAAGATATTTGGCATACAGTTGGTGTATCGCCGAACATCTTGGATGCGAGTTGGCAGGCTTTGACTGACGGGGTCCGATACTATTTATTACGTACTGTTCATAGAGCACAGAATCCAAATATCCATATCCGATCAAGTACAGAGGATTCCACTGATCCTATTGAGCTATCTTTGAGTTAACTCAGCATAAGAAGGGAATCTAAATTCATTAAATGATTCTCTCTAATTTGACACTCACAGAAGCTAAGTGCCATCCTGATTTATTTTAGTTTCGTCATGGAAAATAAAGATAAGTTAATCCATTCAACTTTGGAGGCAAAATTAAACGGTTCAGCGATATTTTCATATATGATCTTTTGCACCAATGTGAGGATTCTTATTGTAGTAATGAGGGAACAAAATTCGGACTCTGGGGTTTATTCTTAAAGTTCCAACAATCTAATTTTGAATCACAATGCAGATTGAGGTTTCTCAACTAGAATTTTATATTGCCCTCGCTAGTGCGATTTTCGTCATACTGGGGACTTTACTTAGCATTGTATTTTCATCAAATCGAAGGAATGAACGCTCAATTGAGCGAATTGAAGCTAAGTTTGACCACTCAATTGAGCGAATTGAAGCTAAGATTGACCGTTCAACAGAACAACGAATAGAAGAGAATAAAGCTCTACAAGCTAAGATTGACCGTTCAACAGAACAACTACGGGAAGAGATTCAGATGATTGATGCCAAACATGAACACTCTGTTGAGCGCAATGATGCGAAACTTGAAGGATTACGTACTCAGCTATATAATCTTAACGGAAAAATAAATCGGCTGATTGGTTATATATTTGGAAGGGATGATCTGATAGAATACTTTGAGGAACAAGAAGAGGATACGGTTGCTGATCTGTGATTGTCACTTATTTGTCTTAGATTTCATTGACTAATTTGCTACACTTTTGTTAATGTATCTGTAGTATTTCTTATTCAGAGTTCTAAATTGATCGTATGGGCAGATCCAAAATACCATGTAAGAAAGACTACTCCCATGAAAAGTAGGAAAGCTCTTCAAGCGAATAGTGGATCAAGGAATCACTGATGAGGGAGAAGGCGGTGTCTATGGTTTTCCTATTCCCTCCTTACATGGCTTGGTTGATTGAGAATAAGTCCAAGTAATGATCAGTTTGCGTTATTGATTGATATGAGAATTTTTCAGAATAGTATCGTAAAAAGATCATATGCGGTAAGCGCAAGTGTGGTTATGGAACGTTAGATTAGAACTATACACTGATCGGCTATATTTTCTCTGCTAATTCTCTGAATAATGATAGATTATTTTATTTTCCTACATGACGCTAAATCGGTTCGGCACTCACGAATATTATTCTCATTTTTGTTTAATTTGATCTTATCTCGTATGATCAAATTCTCCACATTAATTCAGAATCGGTGTGTAGTTTTTTAGCTTATAATGAATATTTACGAAACACACAAACTAATTGTTGATAGCTATTCGGAGTACATCCGAAGTTTCATCAACATTTCTGATCCAGAGATTCAAAAAGAGGTTGAGCGGTCGCTTGATGAAAAGGTTCTTTGGCCTGAACCACTATTGCAATTTAATCCTGCCTACGAAAATGCCGGTTCAGTTGAAAAGGTGGTTGAATCTGGGCTGCTCCACCGTGATCTAAAGCATATCTTCAAGGGTTATTCTCTCTATCGTCATCAATGTGATGCACTTGAATTGGGTACACATGGCCGTGATTTTGTAGTGACCTCGGGGACTGGCTCCGGAAAGTCATTGACCTATATTGGTACGATTTTCAATCATCTCCTGGCTCATCCAGAAACTGAAGGGGTCACTGCCGTCATCGTATACCCCATGAATGCCCTGATTAATTCTCAGACCAACGAATTTAACACCTACAAAGACAACTACGAAAAGAGTACTGGGCGTGATTTCCCGATTTCATATCACCAATACACCAGTCAAGAACCTGAAGAGCAGCGACAGCAGATGCGTGAGCATCCTCCACAAATTTTGCTGATCAATTACATGATGCTTGAACTCCTGCTTACCCGCGTGCAGGACAGGCCTATTCGGGATGCGATCTTTAAACATCTCCGCTATCTTGTCTTTGACGAACTACATACCCAGAATATTCATGAGCACCGTAACATACCTCAAAATTCTATGATCCGGCACAT
>JAPOTS010000100.1 GCA_026709065.1 Bacteroidota bacterium | reverse complement strand
TGGAGAATCCTTGAAAATTAAGACATATACGAGAAAGATGCGTATATTTTAAAAACCGCATTTATTTTCAACTATCAAAGTGTCCAATATAGGTTAATAAATTTGATATTTATACCACTCTGTGTGTGCAATGATCAATTTGATAACTCTCACTTAGAAAAACTTGAGCATTATGACTTACGACTGTTAGCATGCGAATACAATATAGATAACAGTTCTAACTGCTCATGACTCTTTCACTATGATATCGTACAAAGCTATGACAAAATGTATCCGAATTAAATCCTCATCTCTGGAGAAATAGAATTTTCTGTTCAACACCAAAAATATAGGGAATTTCGCCCTTATTCATTCCAAATTGAAGCTCTTGAAGGATCAATCAATTGAAGTCAATCATTTGATGCAATAATATCCCAGAAAAGGGAATCTTGGTCATTGGGTGACCAAGAGGCCTTTAATCCTTTTACATCAAAATATCTATAATTGAGACAAGTAAAACTTGTTATTGGCTTTTTCAATTCATCAAAACAAGGGATGTTCTCGCAGATATTTATCCATAGAACTTCGTTATTGATATTATCAAATTAAGTTAGTCCACCAGGTTGTCTTTGATAACTGGAAGATTAATTTGAAGGGTTATCATCTATAGAAAACCATCACATTATATCAATTAGAGTTACATTCAATCATGGAATGCGGTCTATTTTCAAAACATTTAGCCATGACAAATGTTGTTATCTCAATCAGGGTGCACGGAGTCTCTGTGTAAGTTTTTTAGGTCAAAGGCGTGCTAAGTGGATAGTTGTTATATTCAGTGTGATATATTCTGCATTTTCTATTAACTTTGTTGATGATGATGCTAAACGAACATAAAACTCAATGAATGATCGTTGTTACCATCTGAAGTACTGCTTTTTTGTTTTTTTTCACTAATTCAATAGTAATATGTCAAGCAAGAAGATTGATGAAATTGATGCCAGAATCCTAAACCTCCTGCAGGAACATGGCAGAATGAAACGAATTGATATTGCAGCGCGTGTCGGACTTAGTATGACCAGCGTAGGTGATCGTATGCGAAAGCTTGAAGAGAGCGGATACCTTACCGGATATCATGCTACTGTCAATGGAATGGATTTGGGTTTTCACATCACGGCCTTTATTCGAGTCACCGTTGATAAATCTACTCACTATAAATCCCTACTTGAACATGTATGTGGTTGCAATGAAGTTCTTGAGGCGCATTCGGTGACCGGAGAAGGAACTCATATATTAAAGGTGAGGTCGCATGATACGGGATCCTTGGAGAACTTACTTGCAAGTATTCAGTCGTGGCCTGGTGTTACTCGTACAAGTACAAGTGTTGTAATGAGTACATTCAAAGAAACGCGTAAGTTACCTGTAACTCCTGAGATATAGGACTAAGTTAGTTATAGCAATTGAGATTATATGAACCAGATATCTTATGCCTGAAGATTCGACAACGGTCGGAAGGTCAGTATCCACTCAGAGGGATCAAGATCTGGTTGCTCGTGCATTGAACGGAGACCAGAAAGGGTATGCGTTACTTGTAGAAAAATATCAGAGAGGTCTACAATTGCACATCAAACGAACCATAGGGAATGTAGAGGGGATTGAAGATTTAGTACAAGAGGCATTCATAAAAGCATTTAAGGCATTGGATACCTATTCAAGTAATTATGCTTTTTCAACCTGGCTCTACAAGATTGCGTCTAACCATGCGATTGATTTTAAACGCAAGAAAAGGTTGTCCACCATTTCTCTGGACAATCCTATTTTAAGAAATGATAGTGAGATTCAAAATGAAATTCCAGATGTCACTTATCAACCTGATCGATCTATCGAAGGGGGGCAGAGGACCAATATCATTCAAGAAGCCATTGATTCCCTCCCAACTAAGTATAATCGTGTGATCGTAATGCGGCATCAACAAGAGAAGAGTTATGAAGAAATTGCAGAGGAGTTAGATTTGCCGCTTGGTACGGTGAAGGCACATATTTTTCGCGCACGCCGAATGATGTATTTACGTCTTCGTGACAAGCGAGATTCACTATGATCCTAGCTCAAGTTATTTTCATGGCATCATCCTATGATTCCATGAAATAGTAGGCTTCAAAACATTTTCGTCTCTAATAAAAAATAACTGCAATTCCATCGCAATGATACAACGATACACCCATCCTTTAATGTCTAAGTTATGGAGTGAAGAGCACCAATTTGAGGTATGGCTTCAAGTCGAAATTGCAGCGTGTGAAGCATGGTCAATCATTGGTGTCATTCCTAAAGATGATGTCCAAAGGCTAAAACAGAATGCATCGTTTGATGTGGAGAGGATTCATGAGATTGAAAAATCTACCCATCATGATGTGGTTGCATTTACTCGGTCAGTAAGCGAAAAATTAGGATCAGAGCGAAAATGGATTCATTATGGGCTTACATCATCTGATGTGGTGGATACTGCATGGTCTGTTCGACTTATTGAAGCAAATCAACTGATTATTGATGCCATGGAACAGATGCTTCAAGTATTGCATGTTCGGGCAATTGAACATCGACACACTTTAATGATGGGGCGGACTCATGGAGTACACGCAGAACCAACCACTTTTGGATTAAAGTTAGCACTCTATTATGCAGAGATGAGCCGCAATCTATCACGCTTAAAATCTGCTGCGGAAGAATTACGAACAGGCAAATTATCGGGAGCCGTCGGGACATTTGCACACACCCCTGCTGAAGTTGAACAAATTACATGTGAAATTTTAGGACTCAAGCCAGAGCCCATCGCCACGCAAGTCATTCAGAGAGATCGGCATGCCCACTATGTAAGCGTCCTTGCGTTGATTGGTGCGAGCCTTGAAAAGATTGCCGTGGAATTTCGACATTTACAACGAAGCGAAGTTCGTGAAGTTGAAGAGGCATTTGGTAAAGGTCAAAAAGGATCAAGTGCGATGCCTCATAAACGCAATCCTATTGGGAGTGAGAATATTACAGGTTGTGCGCGCTTAATACGTGGATATATGGTTTCAGCAATGGAAAATGTTGCACTTTGGCATGAGCGGGATATTTCACATTCTAGTGTTGAACGTGTCATACTACCTGATGCTACGACCATCATTCATTATGCGCTCCTGCGTATGACACGAATCCTCAGAAACCTAGTCGTGTTTCCTGAGCGGATGAAGAAAAATATGAAGTCAACACAAGGTTTATATCATAGTCAGCGATTGATGTTGAAACTGATTGATTCTGGATTAACGCGTGAGGAGGCTTATGATTTGGTACAACCCCTTGCAATGAAAAGTTGGAATCAGGGATTAAAGTTTATTGATATCGTCATCGCATCTCAGGAAGTGAAGCAACATTTATCGGTGGACGAGATTCGACAGCTATTTAGTGCCGAGCATCACATGAAACAGGTAGATGTGCTTTTAACCCGAGCGGGGATTACTTTGCCCGATTAAATCTATCATATCATCTTACTGTAGAGATCCTATCGTTTTGGTGCATCTTTCAATGAGTGTAATCATACCGAGAACAAAACGGCATTGGCCAATCTCATTATAGAATTAGATCGATTTACGTTTGGATAAGGAATAAACATAGTGATTTGATTCAATAGAAATAAGTTACTCAATATCTAAGGGCATACGTGAAGTGTAGTTAGATTTATACATAAACGCTCAAAAATGCAACGCATTTTAAGTATTATCTTGATCAGTTGTATTGTAACACTACCGGCTGTGTCACAGACAGCAACTATCAGCGGAAAGATCATTGATTCTGAGACAGGGGAGCCACTAGTTGGTGCAAATATTTTGGTCTTTGGAACTGCTCTCGGTAGCACATCAGATAGAGCGGGAGAGTTCTGGCTGAAGGTCCGTGAAGGAGCTTACCAATTGCGTGCTAGTTTTATTGGCTATATAGCTCAGGAAGCTCTCATTGAATTAGAGTCGGGAGAGACGTATGTATGGAATATTACCCTGACTTCTGGAGCAGATTTAAATCCAGTTCAAGTCACTGCTGGTCGGCGCAATGAAAAAGCACTGGATGCCCCTGCATCCATTGATGTGATCACCGCTAATGAGATAGAATCAGATATTTCTCTTACAACTGCCAGATCTCTTAGGAATGTGACGGGCTTGGATATGGTACAGACTGGAGTTGACCGATATGAAATAGCCCTCAGGGGTTTCAATAATGTTTTTTCTAGGTCTACACATGTATTGACAGATTATCGCAAAGCTGGAGCTGCTTCTATTGGGGTGAATCTTCATAATGTGATGCCAAATCTTGCAATTGATATTGAACGTATTGAAGTCGTTAGAGGACCTGGTTCTGCGCTGTATGGACCTGGGGTTGATTCGGGCGTGATCCACTATATCTCTAAAAATCCATTTAATAATCCTGGTACGACTATATCCGTGAGTGGAGGACAAAGGTCAAGCCTCAATTTACAAGGTCGTTTTGCGACCGTATTGGGTAACAATGTTGGAGTTAAATTGATCGGTAGTTATGCCAGAGCCGATGATTTTACTCTTCAAGAATGTGATGTTTTACTGCTTGAACAAGAAAGATTTAGTGAATGTCCAGACGAGCAAGATGCCATTCAATTATTTGTAGATGGTCCTCGTGAATCTATGCAACGTAAGTTTGTCGTTTATGGAAGTGTAGACCTAAGAATATTGAGACAAACGAATCTTTCATTCAATGGGGGATTAAGCCATCTTAATGGGACAATGCTCAGTAGCATTGGTACAGTTCAGGCAAAAGATATGATTGCCAGTTATGGACAGATTCGCCTCACTTCAGGGCCTTTATTTGTTCAGGCCTATATCAATACCATTGATTCAAGGGATTCGTATATCTACGGTGGGGGCCTGATAGGGGAGTCATCCGAAGAAACTACATTCCAAGCCCAGTATACTAAAGATGTTGGATCCCGACAGGAATTTATCGGTGGAATTGATCTGACGCTTGAACACATTGATAAATTCGGTGCGTATGTACAATCCACGACCGCGATTTCAAATAAATTGGATTTAACACTCGCACTCAGGGGAGATTTCAATAATGCTGTGACAGATCTTCATCTATCTCCTCGGGCTGGTCTGGTTTTTCAACCGACTCATTCGTCTAGTTTGCGTCTAACCTATAATCGTAGTCTATCCTCTCCACTTGCCACAGACTATTTCTTGAACTTGATTGCAGCCACTATTGGAGATCTCAAAGTAAGAGCAAGGGGAGGAGCAACAGGATTTACATATCAGCGCGATCCACAATATCTTGAATTAGGGGCACCTACATCGCTGGTTGCATCAAGTATGCTTCCAGGAAGGGAGGGTCTTGCAACACCAGTCGGGATTGATACGGGGTATCTCTATGCTTTGATTTATGAAAGATTGGTGGCTCTACCCGTTACAGAATTAGAGCGTTTGCTTCGGGATGCTGGCAGACCTCTTAGCCCAATATTGATAGAGTCATTAAGAGGACTGTTAAGCCCTGAATTCATTAAGGTTCAAGGCTTCAGTCCTGGCATTTTAGGCCTCCCTAATCTTAGCACCCTTATGATTGAACCAAGTTCTGAGCTAAATCAATTAACTGATGTAGATCCAATCAAACCGTCAATCACTCAGTCATGGGAGATTGGCTACAAAGGATTAATAAATCGGAATATTTTATTTGCAATCGACGGATACTATGCTCGGAGGAAAAATTTTATTGGTCCGCTACAAGCCCATACACCGTTTGTACTGATTCCAAATCTTCAGGATGATTTGATTCAAGATTTAGCTACTGGCCTAAATGAAAATGAGCAGACTGCAACTCTATTAGGGTTGGTTGGATTGACACCTGAGGAGGTGGCTGAATTAATTGTTGACCTTGCTGCAGATGATCTTCCAGATAGTGAGACACCAGTGGCTGTCGTTCAACCCAACGAAAATAATAATGGGGCTGGGAATTTTCCAGAGCTGATGCTTGCCTTCCCTAATTTTGGAAATATTCAATACTTTGGCATGGATCTTTCATTACAGATGATGATCAGAAATCGTTGGATGTTGTTTGGGAATGCATCATGGGTAAGCGACGATTTCTTTGATCGTTCTGAGCTTGGCGAGGAATCGAGAGATATAGAGTTAGCTCTCAATGCACCTGCGTTTAAGTTTAAGTTGGGTGGACAGTATCAGAATAACAGGGGACTATCGATGATGATTTCTGGGCGTTACACCTCTGGATTTCCAGTGATTGCAGGTCAATATATTGGACATGTAGATCCCTATGCAGTGATTGATGTTGGGCTTGGATATATGTTTCATCAACGGGGAATCCGATTTGATGTAGGGGTGAATAACCTATTCAATAGTCAGCATCGTGAGTTTGTCGGTGCACCGCGTTTAGGACGAGTTGTAAGTTTCAGGTTGACCTACACTACAGAGCGTTGAGTTCCACTCAACATAACATCAAAGAAGTCAATCACAGCAACAGAATGAGAATACTAAATGTGGATAACCAGATTTGTGAATCATTGAATCAAGGTGTTTTGTCCACGGGCCAAAGATTGTGTTCCATGTTATGAAATGTGGGGAGATAAACTTAATCTCTGAAAAAGAGGATTTAAGTCAACCAAAGGGCTTAGATAGTATAGATCATAATTATTTAACTGAAATATCGGAGGCAAATAATTCCTTGTCTACGAATATACAGGAAAGGGGAGGCAAACGATCGTATACCACGTATAATCCATCATGCTCCTGGTGCACGCCCCACAGTTTTTCTATGAGACGATTGGCACGCTTAGGATCATTGTATAAATCTGTACTTACTCTCTCCCAACTTAATAATTCGGGAGGTTCAGCTGAATTTTTCGACAGTTCCTTCATCAAATCTTTCTGTGCTTTGGTCAGATAGTCTCGCAATTCTATCACAAATTCTCTAATCAGTATTGTCATAGTTCTTAGACTCATGGACTCACAAAACATATCTAAATCATCAGTGGAGTCCCTGCACATTAATTCGTGCAATGGGACAAGACATTCCAACATCCCTTGCGGTAGGAAGTGATAGTTCTTAACCAGATCAAGATCAACATTTCCCATAATGTTTGATACTACATCCTTAGAAATCGGGACGTAGTCAGATAAGTCATCTGGTATATGATCTAAGAGCATCCTCCAGTTTGCTATCTCGTCATTGACCACATTTCCATCATTGGTTAGGCGGAGGAGGCGTGGGGTACTGAACAAAATATGGTTAGAGACACCCGCATAAAACAGTAAAGTATTTCCCTCCAAACCATCAAGCCCATCCACCCAAGGACCAGCACAGTATTCGCCCTTAACTACTCGTTCTACTGCATCCATATAGTGCTTTTGATCAAGTCTCTGCTTAATCATCAGTTTAATGTCGGGCAAGTTTCCTTTTGACAATGATCTGGGGTTCTTGGTGTACTCAGTCATATAGTTAAATACCGTCAATGAAGGATCGTCTTGAATCTCCTCCAAACGTGGAGTAATGACCTCGCGCCTTTCCACAATGGTATGATTTTCTATGCGATCAATCGCGTTTTTATCTGATCGAAAAACTGGTCGTTTGATATCGCATAAATAAAAGTGATTATCTGTGTACTCTGAATCAATCCTGTAAGTCCTACCAAATGCCTGAGCACCATCACTTGGCACAGATGAAACCCCGAAGAAAACACTTGTGTCGCAAGACTGAAGATTGACTCCCTCAGCGTTTTCAAATGTCATCAACGCGGCACAACTTCCATCAATTAAATTTTTGCCATGCTTGGAGTATAGGCTCTCCATGTTGCTACTGTTTGACTCCACCCCAAACAAAAACAAATTCTTCCCCTCTTTCGATCGGATACCGTCTGGTACAGCGCTGCGAAATACATCAATGTTTACTTGACTGTTGACCTCCTTGGTACATACTCTAACATCCTCAAATTTTTTTGACTCTGCAAGGAAGTGTGCATAGTACATCAAAATAACAACATTGTTGGCATAAAACAAGATTCTATCATGTTTCTTTCTTAAAGCCAGAATATAAGTGCATATACGTGATTGCATTTTTCCAATCAAAGGGCTCTTTAGTGTCTGAGACAACTTGATGAATGGGTTTTCTTCTGGGAATAACTCAAACTCATCCATGTACTCAGATTCTTTCTGCTCTAATTCATATAATATCTTAGCACGTCCAATTTCGGGGCAAGCCCCAAAAATCACCATCAAATTTCTGGCAGTCGCACTTATTGCAGTCTGCTCTCCTTTATATTCTCCAATCCTTGATAACCCCTCTTCCTTAGTGTATGATCCTCCAGTTTTCCAAACGATTGATACCTGATTGTTTAATTCATTGATAAAATCTATCTCATCCTGATCCAAATCTAATTCACTTGATCGGCCATGATTAACAATTCTCGGATAAAAAAAGTGTTCATTAGCATTCAATTCCTCAGTATGGATGCCAACATCATCTATACACAGTCGAACCATATAAGGGTCTAAATATTCTGCGATCTTGTGTTTCTTACTGATGATAGCATTTGCGAAACGTTTATCCCATCTTAGCCAAGGCTGTCGCAATATGTCATCCCCCATAACATGATTAACGATCTGAAGAAACAACTTTCTTTGTTGACTAGATGTCCATAATGAAGCCCTATTCTCTTGATGTGCAATAAGATCAGCTAATCCCGTGCTTCCACTAATTGTAGCCGACAAAGAAATTGAGTATTTCTGTTCCATCAACTTATACTGATGGCGTACTGATGCCATCACATATTCCCCATCCTTACTCCTTTTTGTACTCCAACCTGATAAATGATGAGATTCATCAGCAAGAATTGCAATAAAATCCTCGGGAATTTTTTTCTTACGCAGATTATCTGGAGTGACACGATGAATACAATCCCCTTTCCAATTTGCAGATACCTTTGCTGGCATAATCACTAACACGTTCTGTCCCCCACGACTGACTGACAGATTTTCCATCATTCTCACCGATGCGGCGAAAATTAAACATACCATTTTCCCGATTGCCGTCTTTCCTGAGCCTACGGGAGCACATAACAGACAAAACCCAAACTCATGGACAGTTTCAATAATGTTATAAACCACATCACTTTGAAAATCAAGAAGTTCATAATTTACCTGCTTTATTTGATTCTCTTTAGTAGGTCTCCACTTGATGAAATAGTTCTTCTCGGCCAGAGCCCTCGCCGCTGTATAACCAGGTGGTGGTAGCTGAATGATACCCTTTAATAGTTCTAAGATCTTATCATTATAATCCTCTCCGCAGTTCCATAACACTTCAGCATATTCTCTTGCATCCCGCTCCGCGCCAGATGATAGCTCTGCCGTTCCCAACTCTAAGTTTCGAAGTAATCCTCCCCGAGTAACATTCCCAGTGGTATGATAATATCCAAGATCACTGCAAATCCCCTTTACATGCATTAATCCAGTATTACTAATTCGGTACTTTTCTTTCGCGATTTCGCGGTTGTACAATCGTACAGAGATGTCTCTTCGCTCAATCCATTCGTCAAGAATGACGGCAACCATGTCCCCCGTATTTTCAACTATCACACCTGACCGATTCAAGAAATGCTCCTTCACTTTCTGCTCTACTGGAATCGTATTTACTATTTTCTGTGTGCTACGAGTATCCGCACCAATCAAGATCCTGATCTTAACTTCTGGGATATTATTCAGATTGTCTTTAATTTCGGGGACAATCTCACGAGCAATTAAGGCTAGTGTAGAAAGGATATCTGAGAAGCCTGTAATGATCAAGCATGCCCCAGATTTCACATGAAAGCGCAAAGCATTAATCCCTTTATTTCTCCCTATATTTGTCTTAATATGGGGATACTCTCTGACTTTTAACCGCTTATCTTCGGTTCGCTTGGGATATAACCCTAAGATTTTTCTAATCGAATTCTGATCTATTATTCTATCTCCCATGAAATATTTTATAGATCAGTAGAAGTTCTTCGTGTCCAGCTCAGGTCAGCACTGCATACTTCTAACCCACTCCGCAAACCAGTCAGTTATATCATGAAAGAAAATGATAAATAAAACAATCCCACTAATCGTCGCAACAGCAGTAGAGATCCATAATATTGGAAATACTTTCATCATGAAATTAAAAAACCAGTCCATCTTAATTTTTTGGATTTTTGATTTTAAGTGAGTGAAACAAGAAAAAGAGGTAGATGATAAAAATTAAATATGGTTTAAACAGAATACATACGATATATTGGAGGTTGACCACCCAACCATAGTACCATCTTATCACAAATATATAACATTTTGAGTAAACAATTCTATTACTGGCCCTTATGATAATAGCTCACAATCAAAAAATTAGTCTGTAATCGTCCTGAGTATATTCGTTTGTTTCTCTCATTTAGAGCATCCGCACAGTCTGTTATGTTTGGTAGGAGGGTGGTACATCAATCAATACGAGACAGATCTAGTGTATCCTGATGTAAGCGCAAGGTTGGAGTATGTTAAATTCAACCATGTCTTCTGAGATCAAGCTCTATCCAATAAGATTCTCCATTCTATGTTAGACCAAGTCCATTCCATCAAAGGGGATATCCAACTCTGAAGCCTGCCAAATAAAGAGATACCCAAACCTAATCTCCTCGGATGTCTTTGCAGTTAGAGGACTATGGAGGTGTCCTGTCATTGAGCGGTTCCATTGACGTAGTGAGGTGGAGTATGCAAAGATGTTGCGCCTCCGCCCCTAAATCAGAGGCAACCACGTATATAAGCCTCTAAATTTTCTACCGTGTAATAACGCATGTTCCATAGAGGAGCCGATGGGCTAATAGGCTAATAAGCGTTCAAGGGACTCATCCAAACGAGCCTTGGCGGAAAATATTTCGGTCTCCAGATTTAAAGAGAATGGAATTGGTGTATCTAAGGCAGCGACGCGCATTGGTGGGGCATCCAAAAATTCAAATCCATCCTCTGCAATTCGTGCCGCGATTTCACCCCCAAAGCCACCTGTCATTGTTGCTTCATGTAATACCAAGAGACGACCAGTTTTCTTCACTGAATCCAAGATCAAATCCATGTCCAAAGGTACTAAAGTTCGTAAATCAATCACCTCAATAGATATACCATTCTTTAATTGATTTTTGGCATGCTCCAATGCCCAATGTGTACAGAGACCATAAGTGACAACTGTGACATCTTCACCCTGATGCGCACACGAACCTACCCCCAGAGGGATATCATAAGGTGCGTTATGCACGGGTCCATATATATTTCGATACAAATACTTATGCTCAAAATACAGTACTGGATTAGGATCAGCGATAGATGCCATTAGGAGTCCTTTTGCATCATGGGGAGTTGATGGGATCACCACCTTTAATCCCGGAACATGACAAAACCAAGCCTCCATTGATTGTGAATGAAATGGACCTGCTCCAATGTGTCCTCCAAATGGGGCACGTATCGTTACATTGATTGGCTGGTTCCAGCGATAAAGGGTTTTGGCTATGTTATTGACAATCTGATTGAATCCGCAAGAAATAAAATCAGCGTATTGCATTTCTACGATAGGACGAAAGCCCTCCATGGATAGCCCCATTGCTGCCCCCAAAACTCCACTCTCAATAATTGGGGTATTACGAACACGAGCATGTCCAAATTTTTCCAATAAACCCGCAGAAGCCTTGAAGACTCCACCATATTCTGCGACATCCTGCCCCATCAATAAGACACTGTCGTCGTCTTGCATGGATTGTGTCATAGCTTCGGTAATAGCATCAATGAATCGAATCTCAGTCGTTTTGCCTGAGGGCTCTCTCGGTTCATCATTGGTCATCAATAGCACATCAGCTACTTCCAGTTTAGGACTACTGTCAACCATTGGCTGGGCAAGTGCATACTCGGAAGCAACCTCAATAGCATCAGAGATTTCCTCCTTCATAGTCTGGATGTCTTCGGTAGAAGTCACCTTCTCATTGACTAATAGGCTGATATACTGATCCACAGGATCTTTCTGCGCCCATTGATTGAGTAGCTCCTCGGGAACATATTTGACACCCGAAGCTTCTTCATGCCCTCGCCTACGGAATGTCTTCATTTCAAGTAAGGTAGGGCCGTTTCCATTTCGCGCATCCGCCGCAGCTTTACGTACATGAGTTACCACACTCAGCAGATCATTGCCATCAACGGTAATTCCTGGAAATCCATACCCTGCAGCCGCATCACCAATGGTTTCAATAGGTAGTGCTTCGTTGGTGGGTGTTGAAAGCCCATATCCATTATTTTCAATAATAAATATGATGGGTAACTTCCAGATCCCAGCCAGGCTACAAGCTTCATGAAAATCTCCTTCTCGTGTTGCACCATCACCACAAAATACAACGGCAATATCTTGTGTGCCTTTGAGTTGAGCAGCCTGTGCGATTCCACATGCGACTGGTAACATGGCCCCTAAGTGAGAAATCATACCCACGATACGCTTTTCTGGGAGCCCAAAATGAAATGTTCGGTCTCGCCCCTTGGTAAAGCCACCATCTTTGCCCATCATTTGACAAAACAGTGGCTGGAGGGGTATATCTCGAGTTGTCCACACACCTAGATTGCGGTGGAGCGGCAAAATAACATCCTGATCATTCAAAGCCCATGTGGTTCCAACAGCTATAGCTTCCTGTCCGTATCCACTGAACCACTTAGAGATTCGGTTATGGCGAATCAACCGTAGCATATGCTCTTCAATCATCCTCGGGACTAATAATGCGCGAAGCAGTTGGTGTAGCTCCTTGTCAGAGAAGTGATTAGTCTTACTCAATGACCTCCTCCATTTATGACTGACCGTAGAGTTCTAAACAAGATTTTTAAGTCCATTCGTAAGCTCATATTTTCTATGTAGTACAGATCATACTTTACTTTTTGCTGTACATCTTCAAGTGAGCTATCATAACGCCACATGACCTGCGCCCATCCAGTAATGCCAGGCTTGATCCGGTGGCGGCGATTATATAACGGAATTTCTTCTTTGAGTTTTTCAACGAAGTAGGGGCGCTCAGGGCGGGGGCCGACTAAGCTCATATCTCCTTTCAATACATTGATGAGTTGAGGAATTTCATCAAGGCGAGTCTTGCGAAGCCGCCGACCAAAGTTTGTGTAGCGAGGATCATCTTTGGAAGCCCAAACCGGTCCAGTCTCAGCCTCTGCATTATGATGCATGGTGCGAAATTTATACATCGTAAAAATGCGACCCTTGCGACCAACGCGCTGCTGTTGATAAATGGCATCACCGTTTGACGACACCTTAACGGCTATAATGATTCCAATCCAAATAGGTAAGCCCAAGATGAGAACAAGGAGTGCAACGACCAAGTCAATGACGCGTTTGGTGTATTGCTCCCAAGCAGGCATGGGGATTGGTAATACCTCAATAAGGGGAAGCCCATAGATATGTTCTGTACGGGCCATTCCACCAATGACAGAGTAAAAATCAGGGACGAGTTTGAAGGTGACATTTTTTCCATCACATAGCCCAAGGACATCAGAAAGTTCTTTATGGTCCTGAGATCCCAATGCTATCAACACATCACGAATTTGTAAATCATCAATCAGATGGGGAAGTTGCTCAATAGCATAGATGTCTTCGTCATCATCAGATTCAAGATGATTTTCCTGCTCATCCTTCGGTTTAAGACGGACAGCGCCGACGATTTGGATTCCTGCAGCGGGGTATTTTGCGACATCGCGATACAAGCGGTCAACTTTTTCACGCCAGCCCACAACGAGTGTACGGTGAGTACCAAATCCACGTATTACCAATGCCTTCTGAATGGAACGAACAATGACACGCCCTGCAGTAATCATTCCAAGTACAGAGATCCAATAGATGGCAAAAATAGACAAACTACCGCCTGTTTCAAGGATGTCCACAAAAATACTGAAGACTAGAATTAATACCCCCACAGTGACGACTTTTGTTAACGAAACGATTTCATCAATACGACTCGATGCATGCCGTTCACGATACATTCCGGCGATTAAGAACATCACGATCCAAAACAGGGCAAGGGCTGTCATCGCATACAATGGATAAATAATCTGCCCCTCTGTCCCAGAAAATCCTGTCACATCAAAACGGTCGGGAAATCGAATCCGAAGATAAAGAATACAGGATAACGCCGCTGCAATCGTATCGGTGATGATCAACGCAATTATTTCTACTATGCGGGACATAAAATCATCGTGTTATACATACTACTGCTGAATCTCTTGTCAATGAAGCTTCAGTAACTATAAATTGAAGAAATGGAGTTGCCCAATTACTCTATGGTCACATGACTCACATAATGCATGATAGATATTGATTGCCATGTGTATTTAAAGTTCAATGTGGACGCGATAAATTGAAGGAAATGATTTGCATCAGTTATAATTTGCATATTTCCAATAAATTGCCGTCATTTGCTGTGCATGTTTGGGCTTGGTGATCTCTATGCTATATAAGGTATTTGAATGGACGGAAAGAAGAGTTTTGGCAGAGAACTCCGAGAACCCGTCAAAAGGATATATTAGGTTGTTACTCATAGATAGAATGCCCGATCTAAACTATCAGATGCTATAAATGACTCAAATCGCTGATGATACGATCAGTCCGCGATTGAAAACGCGCAACTATTAGAATGAAATTTCGAATTGTCCCGAAATAAAGGGTTCTAAAATCCGTATTTCTTGGCCAAGCTTATTGTGGAATACCTTGTCGTATTCCAGAAGTGACAAGTCATAGGATTCAAATAGAGAAATTTCGGACTCAATGACAGTTGACAAGTGGCCAGCATCCTTAATTTCTAAGTCACGATACTTCCATTTTAATTCTCTGGCCCGCTCTGCAACAAACCTTGTATAGTCCAAAGCCTGAATATAGGGGTAGTCAAAAATATCCCTAATATTTTGTTTAGATTTTTCTTCAAATATCCGTTGCGGATCATACCACACAACTTCGGCCAGTGTGATTGCTGAAGTCACGATTGTGGTCTCCCCTGAATTGGCTTTAGCGAGTATGATATCACATTGATCTCTTTGATCATGTTTCCCTTTGAGATAACCAAGAAATACACTGGTATCCCAGTACCTTAGTTTAGGGTTATGTGTGCTCATTGAGAGTTCCTTTTATTTCGGAGATGGGAGTTAATTCACGCTCAGGTCTGAATACTCTAATCTCATTTGCAATGACACGAACAGGGTTTCCTCTGTTGTTGTATTTGACGATCCCTTGAACTGAAACTCGCTGTCCAAATGATTTCAGAGCCTGCGCTTGTAAATCAGGATCATCTGTGGTACATTCGACGGCTAAATTGTCAAGGCTACGATAAACGATCATCTTAAAGCCTCTACGTCCAGTGAGTGTAGATAATTGTCCTTCAACATGTCCAATGGCAGTGTGAGCTTTCTTTGGTCCTAACAAATAGCTGGTATGATCTGCAATTGTGGGAGAAATTAAGATATTTCGCCCATCAGATTTGATAGAGATTGTTATTGCGTCTCTTTGGATGGCCAAAGAAGCAATTTTTCTAATATGCTTCAGTACTTTTTCATCAAAGATATAATCGGAATGATGATCTTCGTTGACGCTTGAGTCTAACTGAAGAAGTCCGTCATAAATCATTGAAGCAACCTGATGAACAGTCTGTTGTGAACCTTGAGTTTCAGGGTTCGCCTCTGCCCTGATAAGAGTACTGCCTTGTTCAACTGTGATAGCCCAGTCGGAAGCACCCGAGTGAGAGATTACGGACTCGGATACTCCGCTAATGAGTCCAACAAACGCGACGACGCTATCGGCAAATTCCTTAGGATTAAAGATTCCTACAAGACGCAGTTCCACTGATTCATCTACATTATCTGGAAATAACTCAGTTTGCTCCATGTATGATGAAGAAAGATTTAAATATGTCAACTTGTACTTACTTGGACTACGTTAGGTTTAGGTGACAATAGTGATTGTCACCTGTGATATAAGTTATATGTTTTGTAGGATTGATAAGCAGGGTAGAAATTTTGAGTCAAATCGTTCTCAATAACAAGAGATTGGATTGAGAACTTAGAGGCACCTTTGTTCAATGAGAATTGATCAAAGGTGCCCTTCAAACCCAGCCTTGAGCATTGGTCACGTCACGACACTATCACAAGGATCCGCGCAATGCACGAGATGCGATCATCCAGTCCATGACTGCTGACTGATGGCGCACATAATACCAATAGGCGTGCTCAATTTCTTCGGTTGGGCGCCTCAGGCGCGGTCCTAACATTTCACTGACGGCAAATACGCCTGGTTGAAGTTGCCATTCAGTCGCGGGGATAAACTCGCCGTCTTCATCAAAACCTATCAGAGATCGTTTCCCAATTAGGACCTCCCGCCATTGGCGGGTGCGCTCATGTCTGCGAGCCCATATAGACTGAGGACCGGCGATTGTAGACAGTAAAGAAATCGCTGGGTGGATGAATGCCCCAATTAAAGCGGCGATGATATCTGAAGTACGGCGGGCAGTGTGGGATCGAATTGTGCCGATGACCTCTTCTGCGTCTAAAAGAGTTCGTTTATCCAAGCTTTCAATGGTTGATTTACCAATTAAGTGATCCTGCTTTTCGGCAAGGATGTAGGTTTTAACTGGGGTTCCAAGTAAATTTTGCATGAGAGCAAAGATTTCTTTATTCGTCAAACCAGCTGAGGAAAATATTATTGATTCAACTTCATAAATACGGACAATGTCTCGGAGTTGATTATAGTTACCAAGGTAGCTCAGAGTCGTAGGGGTCGTTTCATCTTGTTTTTGAGTCACGATTCCCACTAGCACATGTTGAGAAAATTGCGGAGAAGCCAGAATATTAGTGTTGCTGAGATTGCCCACTACAAGGGTTCTAAGACCATGGGACTTGCGTTTGCGTGGGATCAAGCGAATAGCGGATAAAAATACTAAACATGCAGGGAGGCAGGCAAGGATGACCATTCTTGAAAATGCGATTTGCTTGACAAAAAAAGAGAATGCTGCCAAAGAGGTCACCGAAATCAAAGCCCCCATAAAGACCAACCCTAAGCTAGGGCGATCCCCTCGGTATCCTCCCCATGCGGCAATGACTCCCATGACAATTAACGCGAAGAACGGAGATACACCCCAAAAGAAGACAGGAGGGAATATAAACCCTAATTGAAGGGATCTCAATAGTCCGAGGCCAGTGATAATTGCAAAGCAGACAACAAAATCTCGAACCGCAGGATGACGTAGGATATTTGCCAGAACCGTTAATGAGCCTAATAGGATGACTGCGAGATGTAAAATCCATAAAAATGCCTTAGGATAATCTTCGCTTAAATGCTTTTGAGCAAAGCGCGTCATTGCGCCATAAAACAGGCGTACATATCTGAAGTCACCTTTTTTCGTACTCTCACCCTTGTAATGAATGATTTGAGTCTTTGGAGTATAGTAGATTGACCAACCAGCCTGTTGGATTCGATAACATAGATCAAGATCTTCACCATACATAAAAAATTCTTCATCAAAGAGTCCCGCAACTGAGGTAGAGTTCTCAGATGAGATGAGTGCAGAACGTCGTAGAAACATACAAGAACCACTCAAAGCATCTACGATTGTCACTTGATCCTGTGGTAGGTATGTCAGGTTATAGCGCCCAAAAAATTTACTTTTTGGGAAGAGTCGACTCATGCCAGTCATACGAAAGAAAGCCACGCTGGGATTAGGGAAAGACCTCCGGCTTTCCAGGGCAAATGTTCCATCTGGATTGAGGATTTGGCATCCAACTGCACCAGCCTTTGGGTGTGTAATCATGAACTCAGCTAACACACCAATGGTATCTTCCTCTACGATTGTATCGGGGTTCAAAATTAAGAAAAATTCTCCGTTAGCAATTTGGATTCCCTGATTATTTGCACGAGAAAATCCAATATTTGAATGATTATCAATCAACGTGATATGGGGAAATTCATCCCGCAACATTTGGACAGAGCCATCTACCGAATTATTGTCAACCACAATCACTTCTGAAGAAATGTTAGCAAGAGATTTTTCAACGCTTCGCAGACATTGACGCAGTAGCTCTCTCACATTATAGTTGACAATGATCACCGATACTGTGACACAATCGGTTGAAGTATCTTGCGAGAGCTTCAATTGGTGGTCAAACATTCAATGATTATCAATTTAATAACGCCGTAGAATATTGAACGGTTTACCGTAACATGTTTTCATCAATCCACAAGATAGAAAGAGATCACACAACAATAATGATATAGTATTATGCTGTTTTCACGCTGAACTAAGATATCATGTTCGTAATTGAACGGCTCGGTGGTCATTCTAACATGCAGATGGAATGAATTATCTCTCAGGGTAATGTATTATAAGATAATCCATCAGTGGATTGCAATGACAGACCAATAGGATGCTTTAAATACACTCATGATGGAGATCCGTATCTTTCAAAAATAATCATTCTCTTTCAAATCAAGATCAGACTGTACATCATCCAGCAAAAATTCAATGGAGTTTCCTGATTCGTCACCAGCCCGTCTCAATCAACACTTAGTGAGTCGAAAAAAGGAATTTTACCCACTAACAAAGGATTTGAAGCAATATTTGGGGCGTTATAGAAGATTAAAGAGTAGGGGGGTTCGTTATCTGGATCTTTCCAGATATGTAGAATCTGTTCCACTTTACGATGAAGATGGTAAGGATACTTTGTGGGCAAGCGTGATTTACCAACCTAATGAGCAAAGGGAAATTGATCATGATTTAGTCGTCACATATGCAGACTTGCGAGGTCATGGAGATCTTTCCATCATTCAGCATCTATATGTAGATCGCGTTGATCTGTGTCTTTATGGAAATACACTTCCTTATAGGGTGCGAATTGTCAATGCATTGAATGAGAATTTTGATTACTACTATGTTAAGCGAACCGATGCCAACCGCATCTATGGGCTTGAACTTGAACATTTACTCTCACCAAGTCGAATTCAATATTATGTTCGAGATGAAACGATTATTGAAGATCATATTGTTGGAGTTCCTGGTGATGTATTTCTTCAATCAGCCATGCCCAAAAATCGTTTTGACCTCGTTCGGTTGGCAAAACAGTTCGTCAAGTTTGACACCCGTTGTCTGTTTCAACTGCTTGGTGATATGCATGCAGGTAACTTTGTCGTTGATGTAACGCGGGATTTTGAAAAACATCATTACCGGTTTCGCCCCATTGATTTTGATCAGCAAAGTCATCATCGCAAGATTGAGGTCTATCGGCCTCAGGCCTATGATAGAAATGCTTTATTTGTTGATGCGGTGAGGGATGTACTACCGCCAGCATCAATTGCTCAATATAGGAAGGAAGAACGTGCGCTGATGAGACATCGGGTTAACGTCAGTGACGGACGAGTCCATGCCTTGTTAGAGGTCATGAAAAAAGATCATATTGCTGAACCGAAGCATGTATCAATTCTCGCGAATAGCTTAGGGGCATTTCATGGAGATGAACAATTTTATGGGTGTAGTTACATGGGGGAATTAGTCTATAATTCCATCATGAGGCTTGATTATCGCCCGACCGATGAGGAGGTGAGGCTTCTTGTAGATGACGATACAGATGAGGATTATTGAAGGAAAGGGTTATGACGGCGTTCATCCCCAATATTCGTGATAGGCCCATGACCTGAGTAAACGGTCATATTATCGGGAAGCGTGAGTAATTGCTGAAAAATGGATTCCATTAAAACACCTAAATCTCCTCCAGGTAAGTCTGTTCTTCCGATGGACCGATGAAACAGTACATCCCCTGCAATGATGAACTGGCTTGCTTCATCCACAAAGCATAATGAACCCGGGGCGTGCCCAGGTGTGTAAAGGATTTGCCATGTGGCATCACCAAATGTAATGACATCTTGAATCGTCAAATATTGAATATCTATTGATAGAGGTTTCAATCGGAGACCATACAACATTGCTTGTTGAGGTGCATGTTTAAGTAATATAGCACAATCTGGATGTGCCTTCCAACCAAGATTAAATTGGTTTGAAAGCCTGATACATCCAAAGACATGATCAATATGCGCGTGAGTCAGAAGCAAATGCTTAACGGTGAGTTGATTGGAGTGGATGTAATCTAAAATCTCTTGCTCTTCCCTGTCAGTAGAGCATGATGCATCCACAATGACGGCCTCAGAATTATTATGACAGACAAAGGAATTGGTACCAAATGGATTGTGTGTAAATGATTTTACTTCGGTCATTGGTTATGCATTATTTAAATTCGGGGGGAGCAATAATTATGACTATTTCGCCTTTCACAGAGTTTTTTGCTTGGTAGTAATGGAGCAATGTATGGAGGTTTCCTCGTTGGATGTCTTCAAATTTCTTGGTCAGTTCACGGCATACAGCGCACATTCTTTGATTTCCCATCAAGTGTAGCAAATCAGTGAGTGTGCGAATGAGTCGATGGGGGCTTTCATAGAGGACAACGGTGCGGATTTCACGGCTTATCAATTCTAAGCGTTTTTGTCGCCCTTTGCGTGTGGGTAGAAATCCCTGAAATACGAATTCTTCAGAGGGAAGACCACTGGCTGTGAGTGCGGGAATAAATGCTGATGGACCAGGGAGGGCTTCAACAGAGATTCCTGCATCCCAGCACATCCGGACCAGATAAAATCCGGGGTCACTGATCCCAGGTGATCCTGCATCGCTGATCAAGGCAATTTGCTTTCCAGATTTCATCTGATCAATCAGGTAGGGCCCTCTTGAACGCTCATTATGATCATGATAGCTGATTGTAGGTGTGTTTATTTCATAATGGGCCAGTAGAACCCCAGATGTTCTTGTATCTTCACATGCGATCAGATCCACAGACTGAAGAACTTCAACTGCGCGAAATGTCAAATCTGCTAAATTACCGATAGGTGTTGGTACCAAATAAAGCATGGAGGTCAACTCAAAACGATCTTAGAAATCATCTCATCATTAGGAGCCATTGAATTGCCAGTTTTATGGGAGTTAGAGATAAAATCGTTGGAGATAGTCTAAGATGACAAATTTGGGTTGCAGTAACGATGTGATTGAAGAGGGGTATCTGGATAAGTTGAGTGTCCAAATGGGTCTCGTATCAATCAAAAACAAGGCAACATTCCACTTTCAACCCAAATTAATTATGATAGATTCATTGAGTTTAGAATTATTGAACAAGATATGTTAGATTCCAATGTGAAAATAATCCTCAAGGCATTGATGGATGCAATTTCAAGGAAGAGGACTTGTTCATTACGAGTCACTGATTCAAAGCACCAGAAATCATATCCACCCACAGATTACCGGATAAAATATTCGTTGGAGTTGTCAGAGTATTATGAGACATCAACCATTCAACCGAAGAACAGAGTTTCCGAGTTATTGCAAATGAGTTGGGGCATCTGACCTGGCCGCGTAGGATGGTTTAGATCTGCGATCATGTGCGACCCGAATATATAACCAAATGCCAACTATACCGATGAGAATATTGGCAATCCACATCCCTATCCAAGGATTTAAGAATCCTCGATCCGCAAGCTTTTCCCCTTGAACCAACGAGAACCAATAAAAAATAAATATGCTCATTGCCGCGAGTGAGGCGACCCCTAATCCCCCCCTACGAATACTTAATCCAAGCGGGATACCAATAAGCACGAAGATGAAGCATGCCAATGAGATAGAATATTTCTTATGAATCTCAACCTGATAACGATTTAATAAAGTGGTAGTATTTTTCAAATTTCTTCCCCGACCAGATACTGCACTCCGTGAACTTTGTCCGAGATCACGAGCGTGCTGAAATGTGCGCCGAATCTCTTCCATGGTTAACCCCTCAAGAACATTGCTTCGTGCAATTGAATCTACATTCCCCCTAAATAACGCCCCAAAACGTGGCATTATTTGTTTGGACCCATACTCGGGCATGCCCTCAGTCTGTAGTCTCATAATGGATGTATCTATTTGAGCTGGGACTGGAGCAATGGCTCTAAGTTTGTCATTATGGTGAGTCACTCGGAGTTTCAATGAATCTACAATCTCAATCATTTGATCAACGGGAGTGGAACGATCCGAACGATACCCCTGAGTTTCTGGTTCATCCTGAAGTCCGAGTTCGCTCAAATCAAGCGTCAAAGAAAATCGGTCAAAAATGAGTTTCTCGTAACGCTCATTGGTGTTACCCCCCGTTGGACGCATCAATCGATGCATCTCACCGTCTAACAGAATCATTTCAAGAAAATTTCCCTTAGGCACCAATTCTCCCATAGTTGCTCTGATCGTAACAGGATTGGGAAGCCCATTTGTGTAATCATAGATGAGAATGTCATAAAGAAAATTGTGGTCGCGTTGTCCAACGAGAATACTGTATTCATCAATCTCCTGATAGAACACGCCTGGCTCCAATTCAAAGCCCGGTCGTGCACTTCTAATCGTTTGCCACATATTGAGGGCTCTAAAATTTGATTCGGGAAGCAAGACATTATTAAAATAGGTCATTCCCCATGATAGAAGAGCAGCAGCGACGAATACAGGCCATGTCAAACTCCAGAGCGTGATTCCGCAATTTCGAATGACGACCCAAGTGCGTGATTCAGCCAGAGAACCAAATACCATGAGTGTCGCAAGAAGAGATGACATAGGTACTGCTAACACAACCATGTATGAAAGATTATACATGATTAATTCTAGAATCAATGCGATCGGCAGATCTCTTCCAGTTAAATCGGGTAAGAATCTAATCAGAAACTGCATTAACAATAGAAACATTAACAGCATCATCCAACCCAGAAATGGGCCAGGAAGCTGTTTTAATATCATTCTGTGTAGAATCGTCATCGGTTAGAGCAACTGATCAGAGCACGAATTGACACATCGTAAAGGGCCATGATTTTGATTAAAAACGAATGATCGATGGTTTTGATGCTTACCATTACATACATTGTAGCAACACGTAACCAATCTCAGAGTTATATGCAATAATCACTCTTTTTACCGCAGACAGAACTTCATGAGATTTAAAAGCGCAAGTTTTTTAGTATCCCTCGGGGTATTTATATATGCAACAGTCATTTATGTGTTAACTGTTGCACCGACCGCAAGTTTTTGGGATGCTGGTGAGTTTATCGCGATTGCTCATGGTTTGCAGGTTTCTCATCCACCAGGTGCACCATTTTATATGCTGGTTGGCAGGCTATTTTCAATGTTTGCCCCAGACCTTCTGGTTTCATTATCAGTGAATATGGTCTCAGTGCTATCAAGCTCATTTACCATCCTTTTAGCCTATTGGATTATTGTTCGTTTGTTGAAGCAGTTTATCCAGACCAAGACAGAGGGGCAGCCGACGTTCCTACACCATTTTGGTGGGGTGATTGGTGCTTGTACATTTGCGGTCACAGATTCATTCTGGTTTAATGCAGTTGAAGCCGAAGTGTATGCTATGTCTATGCTATTTACGGCTCTTGTCATCTGGCTGATCTTAAAATGGGCAGAATTGGCAGATGAAGAGTTGCGCATGAAAAACGACCGACTGGGGCTTGATGCGAACCGAATTCTCATCTTAGTGGCTTATTTATTTGGTCTTGCAATTGGTGTACATTTGCTGAGTATTCTTGCATTATTTTTTATTGCAATGATTGTCTTCTTTGTAGAGTTTGATAAAAAAGAATGGACGATCACTGGGCAACCAGAATGGAGGTCTGCCAAGCGGTGGAAAGGGATTCTGTTGATGCTTATTGTTGCTTCTGTCATTTTCTTGGGAATTTACCCCGGTATTGTTCAAACATTGCCTGGGATTGTAGGGGCGACTGGACAGCCACTGCTGACACTATTGGTTCTGATGATTGCGGTCACCAGTGCGGTTTGGATCACTCATAGCAAAAGGTTACAAACTGCAAATCTCATATCAGTATGTGTGTTGATGGTTCTCATCGGTTATTCTAGTTATGCAGTGATCTTTATTCGAAGTGCTGCGGATCCTCCGATTGATGAAAATGATCCTGAGGCACCAGAAGCGATTGTTTCCTATCTTAAACGAGAGCAGTATGGGGATACCCCTATCCTTAATGGGGCTACATTTAATGATCGGACTGGTAATTATGATGAAGATCACATTAAACCATTTCCCAGAAGACATTCCCCATCCCCTCAACATGTCAATGTCTATCGTCAGTATTCTTCCGATTTGGAATACTTTTGGAAGTACCAGTTAGGACATATGTACCTACGTTATTTCCTTTGGAATTTCTCTGGACGTGAGAGCGATGTTGAAGGTGCTCGGGCAATCACGGGGATTCCAATACTTGATCGGTCATCTGAGGTGTTCCAAGAATCCCCCAGCGAGAAGGCAAGTCGTAATCGCTATTTTGCGCTCCCTCTTTTGCTAGGGTTTTTCGGAATGTTCTATCATTTCAGGCGGGATTGGAAGCATGCTTTTAGTGTTTTGGTGCTATTTTTAGTGACAGGTGTTGGGATCATCCTATATCTCAATCAAACTCCTCTTCAACCCCGAGAGCGAGATTATGCCTATGTGGCCAGCTTCATGGCATTTGCTTTTTGGATTGGAATAGGAGCAACAGGGTTGTTACAATTGATCCGAGAGGCAGTCAATAGTAGACTCGTTATGCAGATTGCCCCTTTCATTATATTTCTTCTTGTACCCGGTTGGATGGCAATTGAAAATTATAATGATCATGATCGTTCAGGACGCTATATTGCTCCCGATTATGCTTACAATATGCTGATGAGTGTTGCTGAAAATGGAATTCTATTCACCAATGGTGACAACGATACATTTCCATTATGGTATGCCCAAGAGGTTGAAAAAATTCGAAGAGATGTTCGCGTTGCAAACCTGTCCTTATTAAATACTCCCTGGTATGTCAGACAACTCAAAAATCAATATTCCCGAGAATCGACTCCTCTACCGATTGGTTTATCCGAATCAGAAATCAATGATTTGGGAGCTCGTTTATGGGAGCCAAATAGGATGATTCTTCCCGTAGATCCAAATCTATTCTCTGAAGATTCCGATGTATTTATAGGATTAACTGATCGTAGCCAACTTGACTCTACTATGACTTGGGTCCTAAATGGACGACCATATACAACGAATCCAGAAACTGGAGAGCCTTTGAATCTTCTTTATGGGGCAGATATTGCGACATTGAGTATCATCACTGGAATTGCTTCACAGGATTGGACGCGGCCTGTATACTTCGCTGTGACTGTTTCAAATGATGGGCGATTAGATTTGGAGAATTATTTGCAGTTGGAAGGGCAGGCATTACGGATCGTTCCGATACGCCACGATGAACCTCTAGGTCGAGTTGAACTAGGGGTGACTCCTCAAAGACTTCGGCAGTTCAGATTTAGAAACCTTAATAACCCTGATGTCTATTATGATGCAAATATACGGCGCATGGTTGACAATTATCGAAATATTTTTTCGCATGCAGCGTCTGCCATGGTGGAAGCGGGTCAGGTAGAGGAAGGGATTGCACTGATGGATTCACTCATGGAGAAAATTCCATTTTCTACCATTCCAGGCGACTTTATTTCATTTATTTATGTCGCACGCGTCTATCAGTTAGTAGGAGATTTTGACAGGGCGCTTCAAATTTTCCGTACGTCAGAGCCAAGGCTTCTACATCGACTCAAATCTGGGGATAATGATCAGTTTAGTCAATTTTCACTCACATTTTTAACGTCAGTGCGGGCCGCATATCTTCAAGCCGCCGACTATGAGGGGGCTGCAGAGTTTGAAAATAAAATTCGTGCTGTTTTCGGAGGGGAAGAAGAGGTGACGGCTGAGGAAATGCGAGAGCTTTCATTAGGTTTGTTTAATGGCAATAACATGGACGATACTTCAAGTATAGAGAACTCCACTCAACAGGATTCTCGGGCAGAAGATATTCAAGACGAAAATTAAAATTTATCGCTAAATGGCAGATATGAGATTTCAGTTTAATGACGAAGACTTTGAACGAATTGGTCGCACGCTTGGAGCGAAGCCCATACGTAATGACGGTTCCGTCTTATATGAGATTGTCAATCCAGAAGTCCAACTGAGTGTTAAACTGGAAATTTCAATTGATGTGGAATTCCCAGGCCACTTGAACCACGAAATTCCAGGCCATATAATCACCGCTGAAACCATCAGCGGGCAACTTCATTTAGTCGGATGCACTGGGCTTGTGGCTGAGGAGGATTTTCGAGAAGTGATTTTTTATGCCAAAGGACATAACGTTGTAAATGCTCTGATTGTGCAGTCAAACGCTTGGTGTCAAGTCTTTTCCAATTATGACCGACGGTTACTGGATATGGACTATACTAAGATGCCCAAACAGATTTCAAATAGCGTCATCGCATTTTTAATGGCTGAGGGAATCTTGGAAGGATTTCACTTTGATGAAGATGCGTGAGCATCATGTAAGAAATCATAATCCAGATGTATTCTGGCCTGATTTACCCGACACGAAAGAAAATGGAAATATTTCCATTTGGAATGAGCATCATAGCTTAGAATTAGCCCCAAGCTTGGTTCTTCGGGTCATCTCAAATGTGATCGGTCATAAAGATGTAAAGATTGAGAGGCTTGAAGTGATTCTCACCGATGGACGGATTGTTCAAGAGATGAACCAGAGATGGAAAAGTGCTGACTATGAAACCGATGTCATGGCTTTTTCATTGGGTAGTTCAACGGAAATTGATGCAGAAGTATATGTTAATCTTGATTTTGCAAGAAAATACTGCACTCAATATCAGGCCACCTTTGAAGAAGAGGCATGCCGATATGTTGTTCACGGGCTACTCCATATCATGGGCTATGAAGATGACACTCCTGAATCAAGACAAATCATGCGAAAATTGGAAGATCAATATCTGGAGCAGTTTGATTTTACCGATATTTGAATCGTTGAATGACTTTCGGGTCTTGGCTCCGATGCACGATTGAGCCAGTGTGGACATTTTTAAACACAATCTCTATTGGTCGCGGAGTTACATTAATTTGAAACAGGATCCATCCCCATATACTATACCGCGCCTGAGCCACTATATTAGGATCCTCTATAATCTCACTAATCGATGTTTCTGAACTGAGAGTGTCTGGGATTGGTGAACCGCTATTTTGTACTGATTGTGAAGGGTCATCGCCTGGAGACTCTGAGCTTTGAATGGGGGTGGGAGAGTCCAAGGAATCATTACTCGTCTCTCTGAAAAAGTAATGATCAAATGAAATTGCTCCAGAGCCATGTATAACGATGATGATTAAAAGAAAGAGGGTAATCACTGCCAACTCCATGCCTTGAGTTGTCAGTTCTCTTGACATGAATTCAACAAAAACTGCTCCTACAAGGATTGGGATTTGAATCAGTGCGCCAAGCCGTGTCATTAGGCCAGCCAATAGCATGAAGCCACCAAATATATGAGATAGAGCAACTGAGTTAAGCAATAACTCTGAGCGAAGGAGCATAGGTGTATTTGATCCAATGAGATCAAAGAACTGGTCTGAATCCGCTATAAATAGAATCCCTCGAAGTAATAGGCATAGTCCGAGATACATCCGTAATAGATCAAATGCATGGGAGCGATAAGGATAAAATTTAGAAATGATCAATGGCCGGTTATGATGCGATGAGAAGATTTTCTGATCCATACTCCACTTACCAGATCCACAAACTGCGACTAAGAGCAACATGAATAGAACAATGGAATAAAGCTCAAAGGATTGGTTTCCAGAGAGTAAGCTACTATAGAAGAAGGCTCCAAAGAGAACTGGAATTTGAATGAGAGATGAAATTTGAGCCCACAGTCCGAATGTGATAAATAGCCCCCCAATGATATAGATGGGAGCCATCAGATAAATCACCCAGTGATTAGTGATCCACGATGATGCATCAGGGGGTAATTCTGAAACAAAGGAGTCTGCATTGATCACACATAGAATACCGCTGGCAAATAACCCAATGCCTAAGGGCATTCGGATCAGGTCAAAAGTAATCTCACGGGACTGATCAAGCCAAGAATTGAACTGCAGTAGCATCACTCAAAAGTAGAATTCGTCATCTGTTGTGCAAGGATACTGTATAATTTTCTTCGTTATTTTGAGTATCATATATCGGTTGTGCGATCTCAAGATTGTTAACACAGATAGTCAATTTAATGGTGGGAGTATCATTCATTAGACAACTATGGATGGATTAAAATCTGATAATTAAAGACATATCGCAAGAACAAAGACTCGTTAAACGCGTTAGAATCATGATTGAGTAAATTTACTGATTTAGATGATGAGTGGTGTCAAAACTGTATTACTTTTGGGCGGTCTCAGTGGATTGATGTTGGCGATTGGGGGTGCACTTGGCGGTTCAACGGGATTGTTTATTGCATTTATAATTGCAATTGGGATGAATTTTGGATCCTATTGGTTTTCCGATAAAATTGTTCTGAGGATGACTCGGGCTTACGAAGTCGGTCCAGATCACTTGCTTTATCGCATCACCGAACGTTTAGTTGAAAATACCAATCTGCCCATGCCGAGGGTTTATATCACTCCTGATCAATCTCCGAATGCATTCGCAACTGGGCGCAACCCCGATCATGCTGTGGTTGCTGCGACTGAAGGATTGCTTCAAAATTTAAATCAAGAAGAGTTGGCAGGAGTTATGGCTCACGAATTGGCCCATGTACAAAATCGAGACATTTTGATAAGTTCTATCGCTGCCACTTTAGCAGCAACGATCTTGATGCTTACTCGCATAGCCCAATTTGCAATGATTTTTGGAAACGATGGACGACGTGATAATATCGTGACGTTTCTTGCAACTCTAATACTTGCGCCATTGGCAGCGGCTCTGATCCAGTCTGCGATTTCTCGTTCAAGAGAGTATGAAGCTGATCGCATCGGAGCACACATAGCTGGAACTCCAGAAGGTTTAGCTAATGCACTTGCAAGAATGGAGAATATTCAAGAGCATGTCCAACCAGACACGAACCCAGCTACAGCGCACATGTATATTATGATGCCATTTTCCCGCTCAGGATTCATGTCTCTATTTAGTACCCATCCCCCAACGGAGAAAAGGATTCGCCGTTTACTGTCTTAGGGAACCTTTGGAAGTATAAGGACACAACGATTTCTTTGGACTCTATTGTTATAGGTACCAGAGATACCGATGGCTTGAAATTTATCAATTTTTAGACCAACTATACACTTATGAAAAATTTACGAATACTAATTGTTGGAGTTTTATGTGCATTTTATGGATTTACACCTGCCACTGCGCAGGATTGGGGCAATATTGAAGGAACTGTCTATCTGACTGACAGAGAATCGACTGTAAGTGATGCCACAGTGAGGCTCGTTGGGTTGAATTACTCACAGTCCGTTAATGAATCGGGAGAATTCTTTTTTGAAGATGTCCCTAACGGGGCTGTACTTCTGCGCGTTGAAAGTCCAATGTACGGGGAGAATTCAAAATCGATCACAGTTATCGCTGGGCAGACGATTCAGGTGGAGATTGAGGTTTTACGTCATATTCAACTTGACGAGTTGATTGTATCTGCAGGACCAACTGCACTGTCAAGAACAGAATTAGTCAATCCTGTTCAAGTCATCTCGGGCAGTGATTTAGTTGAGTCGCCTGGGATCAGTTTGGGAGAATCGCTCAATAATCAGCCAGGTATTGCATCCACATATTTCGGCCCTATGGCTAGCCGTCCCATCATTGGTGGGGTTGGAGGTAGCAGAGTGAAAATTCTTCAGTCATCCATTGATTTAGGTGATGTTAGTGATCAGAGTGAAGATCACGCTGTGGGAGTTGATGCTTTTGATGCGAAGAGTATTGAAATTATTCGTGGACCTGCGACTCTTCTCTATGGGAGTGATATAACAGGAGGCGTTGTGAATGTCATTGATGGTAGAGTTCCCACTGAACGCCCTGTAAATCAATTTGAAGGAAAATTTATAGCGCGAGGTGGATTTGGAGCAAGTGAGCGTGGCGGCGGCGGAAATATTACGGGTTCATTTGGGAATGTTGTTTGGAGAGCACGGGGATTTCTACGTGAAACCGGGGATGTTTCAACTCCGTTGTTTAACCCAGAGGGGATTGAGGGACATCATGATGACCACGACGGTGATCATGACCATGACGAGGATCATGATGAGGAACACGAAGAGGATCATGATGAGGACCATGACGAGGACCATGACGAGGACCATGATGAGGACCATGATGAGGACCACTCTGATGAGGAAGTCTCATTGATTGATCATATTGAGAACTCCAGGAGCTCAATGTCAAGAGGATCTCTTGGGATGACTTGGCTTGGCAAGCGAGGATATATTGGTGTTGCCGTCAATGTTGATTATAAAGATTATGGAATTCCAGGGCATGGTCATGCTGATCACGGACACGATGATCACGGACACGATGATCACGGAGATGACGATGATCATGAAGAGGATCACGATGACCACGAGGAGGATCACGATGATCACGAGGAGGATCATGATGATCACGAGGAGGATCACGATGATCATGAAGAGGATCACGATGATCATGGACATGAAGAGGGCATTGGGGAAGTGTCATTAGATCTTCAGTCTGTTTCATACGATATTGAAGGCGCTTACCGCTTTGGCGATGCAGCAATTAAAGGAATTCGTTTCAGGCTTGGGTTGACTGACTACAATCATACTGAGTTAGAACTATCAGATGAAGGGGAAGATGGAGTTGGTGCTATCTATGATAATCTACAGTTTGAAGGCCGGTTTGAATTGGATCATTCATTCATTAATACCACAAGAGGGGTCGCTGGAATTCAATTCAAAAGACGAGATCTAGATGTATCTGGAAGTCATGCAAGTCAGCCCCATACATTATCCACAGATATAGGAATTTTTGCACTAGAACGAATTGAACTGGGTGATTTGAGGTTGGAGTTTAGTGGTCGTATGCACTTTACGTCATATGATGCGGACGATAAACGCGACAGATCGTTTTCACTCTTTAGCCTTGGTAGCGGTTTGAATTATGAGTTGAGTGACTACATGTCTGTTTCCTTGAGTTTGGCCCGAGCAGCTAAAACTCCGAGTATTTCTGAGCTGTACTCTGATGGAGTCCATACTTCAATTCGCTCCATTGACCTTGGGAATGAAGATCTCAATGCTGAAACTACTAATAATGTAACCATTTCAGGCCATATTCATTCTGGGATTCTTGACCTTACACTTACTGGCTACCTCAATCAATCAAATAACTTCATATATTTTGCCCGCACTGGTGAATTTGAAGGGGTACTTCCTGTGCTTCAAACTTCTCAAGGAGAAGCTACAATCACCGGCATTGAGATTGATTCAGACATTGAATTATTTCAGAGAGGAAATACCCGCATTAATTTGGGATTGATGGGAGATTACATTCGTGGTAGGCTCACAGCTGACGATACGAACTTACCACGAATCACCCCCTTACGCGTTGGTGCCTCATTACAATATTCGTGGCAAAATTTTGTCGCAAAAGTATCATTGAGGCATGTTGCCCATCAGGATCAAGTATTTACTACAGAAGAAGAGACTGACGGGTATACCATGATGGATGCGAGCGTGAGATATCGACTGATTGTCGGCACTACACTTCAAACTATTTCCCTGCAGGGAATTAATCTCACGGATCAGTTAGCAAGATCCCATACTTCATTACTGAAAGATTCAGTTCCACTTCCGGGAAGGGATATTCGCTTGACCTATTCATTCCATTTTTAAATCTTGACCAAAGTATCTGATTGATCAAATGGGCCGTAAACCCCATATTAAAATGCGGGGAGTAGTCACAGGCTCATCATCAAGAGTTGGGAAAATTATTGACGAACGATAGAAAGGGACGAAAACTCCCTTTCTATCGTTCCAGAAGGTCTTTTTGTGCAAGGTAATTGTAAACCCCGATGTGCACGGATTAGAGTTACAGAGTTAGGATCACCAAATCAAAATGCAGACTAATCATGGGAGTCTGCCATAGTAATGTTGGTTATCAAAGCTTGAAGAGGTCGGTTTTGCACATAGCTTGCACACAACCATTCTTTGTGAGCAATAAAGCTCTGTCGTATCGGCCAAATCGCTAAGAGTCACACGTCATGTGACTCACTACATAGTCAATACCGGTCTTAGGCGAATTGTTAATTTTCTGTTAAGAATTCAATTTTTCATTCTTAACAATCAATAATTCTCTTATCTTTAATTGGCTTAGTGTAGTGTGTAATTGCTAATTAAAATTTTTGTAATTGTTTATATATGTTATTGTAAGATTTATATCATTTTTTCAAGTTTATTTCTGTAAAACCAAGTGATGGAAGGGTTGACTGGGAATGTATTGATCAATGAAAATCCCCCCACCCATCCAAACAAATTTTTGATGTGCTTTTACTTAGCATTTCACAAAATTCATTACAGGGTTCAAAAATTCAGGACTCAACAGCTTTGGCTTGTTTATAGTTTATTTATTATAGGGCTATTGTTTGTAAGTCAAGTTAATGGACAATCCGTTGAGTTAACACCTTTAAGTAAATCCATTCCAGTTGAGAGAAAACTCAACTCAACCTCCGAGACTACGTCTCTATTGGTTGACTCCCAGCGTCACTCTAATGTTCAGAGCCTCTCTTCGCCTCAGCAGAACTGCGATGCAGCCGAAGAACAAAATGAGTGGCGTAAGCATGGTATAATCATGTATCAAAACAGTTGTGATAGACCTAACACATGCCCTGATCTTGGTATATCTTTTATTCATGAGGGTGAGAGTAAAATGTATCAAATCCGCCCTGGGAAAAAGCCCTTATCGAATGTAAATGTTTCTGTGACTTATTCCGATAATCTAGCAACCTCTCCCATCACGCTTACAGCCTCTCCAACGAGTTTTTCATTTACACCTACAAATTGGTGTACTGCGCAGACCGTGATAGTCACTGCAGTGGATAACAATACTCAGGATGTTAGTCCAAGCGGAGTTAGGGTTGACTTCAAAACAACTGACTATGATGTTGGATATCCCTCGGGTGTGGCCTATAATAAGAAAGGAGGTGTATACTATCAATATGTTTACGATAATGATTCCGGCCAGGGGCTTGAGTTTGATCCAACAAGTTTAAACATTGAAATCCCAGAAGGTGGCTCATCAAGATTCACGGTTAAGCTTACTTCGCCCCCTATTCCCACCAATCAGGTAGTTTATGTGGGTGTCAGATTTGTTGGTGACCGCGAAGAGGTTACCTTACAAAGTCCTCCAGATGTCGTTCTACCGGCAATCGCTATCGGTTTCAATTTTCTTAACGATCTAACCCAGACCGAAACTTTGGTGATTCACGCTGGTCAAGATGATGACGCTACCGATGACAATGTTACCATAAGAGTCAAGTCAACTGGTGCTGGATATAGCTGGCTTGATCCCTACATCATCTCTGTAAAGGTGATTGACGATGATGAGGCTGCCCTAATCGTTGAACCAACGCGTTTGACTGTAGATGAGGGATCTACTAAACCCTACATGGTTAAACTGGCAACAGAGCCAACAATGCCTGTCACTATTACTGTAGAAAGTGACAATAATGATGTTACCGTAGATACTGATCTTTCCACTACGGGGAATCAAAACACGCTGCAATTCACTAAGGCCAACTGGAATGTTTTTCGGTCAGTCACCGCTACTGCTTTGGAGGATGATGATGCACTGGAAGATATTGCAACACTCACCAATATCGCTTCAGGAGGAGATTATAGCTCTGTTTCCTCAGTCAATGTTGATGTCACAGTCACAGAAGATGATCAAGTCGATCTAATAGTGACTCCTCAAGAATTGGAAATTGATGAAGGAAGTAGTAGCACCTACAGCGTTGAATTGGCATCCGAGCCTTCAGCAACAGTTACCGTTGTGGTCACTGGAGCGACTGGAGAGGTTACAGTAGATACCGATAGTGGTACTTCGGGGGATCAGAATACTCTCACATTTACGACATCAACTTGGAGTACTTCCCAGACCGTTACGGTAAGTACGGGGCAGGACGATGATGGACTCAATGATACTGCAACACTGATCAATACCGCATCGGGCGGGGATTACGCATCTCAATCAAAGGATGTGGAAGTGACGGTTATTGATGATGATGTAGAATTGATTCTGAGCACAAATACTTTGACTATCAATGAAGGCGGTGATGGTTCGTACACTGTCAAGTTATCCACGGAGCCATCAAATACCGTCACTGTTTCAATCAGTAGTAATAATACCGATATCACCTTAGATACAGATGGTACCACTATTGGAAATCAGAACATTATGACGTTTACACCTTCTACTTGGGATGTTGCTCAAACGGTAATTGTAACTGCTGCCGAAGATGATGATGGTGTAGTCGATACTGCAATCCTGATCAATATGGCAACGGGGGCTGAAGAATACCAATCTTTATCTGAGCAAGTTCAGGTTACTGTAACGGATAATGATGATCAGGAGTTGATTATTACACCAACAGACATTGGTGTGGATGAAGGTAGTAATGCATCTTATACCGTTAAACTCGCGACTGCGCCAATAGGTACTGTCACCGTTTCAATCAATCGATCGCCAGGTGAAGTGACTGTTAGTTCTAGTTCATTAACATTTACTAATTCCAATTGGAACGAGCCTAAGACAGTCACCGTTACGGCTGGCCAAGACGATGATGCTGTCAATGATGAGGTTACGCTAACCCATTCTGGAAGCGGAGGTGACTATGATTCTGTGCCCGATGTGGTTGTCACCATCACTGTGAGTGATAATGATGAGGCAGAATTAGTGGTGAACCCAACCGATTTGACTATTGATGAGGGAGGAAGTCAATCCTACACCGTTAAGCTACTCACTAAGCCTTCAGCTGACGTAACTGTCCAAGTAGATGGTGAGTCAGGAGAAGTGACTGTAAATCGTAACACGCTGAGCTTTACCCCGACAAATTGGCAAGCTCCGCAGCCCGTGATTGTGAGCTCTGGACAGGATGCGGATGTCATTGACGGTACAGCAACCCTAACGAACACAGCCTCGGGGGCAATTGAATATGCTTCTGCTCCTGCTGTAGATGTTGAAGTAACCGTGGAAGATGATGACCAGATTGGCCTACTTGTTTCTCCACAGATCATAGATATCGTAGAAGGGGGAAATAATTCCTACAATGTTAAACTTGCCTCACTACCCACTGCAACGGTCACTGTCACTATTGAAAGCGCTTCCAGTACAGTCACGGTTTCCCCACCATCATTGACCTTTACGATCTCCAACTGGGCATCAGATCAAACTGTCACAGTGACGGCAGGTGAAGATGATAATGGCACCGATGAAGGGGTGACGCTCACCAATCGCCCGTCAGGGGGAGACTACGGATCCGCTGCACCTGTGGATGTACTCGTACGAATTTCAGATAATGATGAAGCCGAACTCATAGTAAATCTTTCATCTATCTCAGTCAATGAGGGTGCAAGTGGTACATATACGGTGGAATTATCTACTGAGCCCACAAATAATGTGACTGTGACGGTGGTGAGTCTCTCCGAAAAGATCACCGTAGATACAGATATGACTACCGCAGGTCTTCAATCTACGCTCTTATTTACTTCCCTGAGCTGGAATTCCCCCAAGACCGTAACGGTCAATGCTCTGGAAGACGATGATGCGTCCAATGATATCATCAGATTAACTAATACAGCTTCTGGGGTTGAATACGCATCGGTTCCTGTCGTGCCTGTTGTAGTGACTGTAAATGATGATGATGAAGCATCATTAATCGTGACCCCTCCGACTCTGTCGATACCAGAAGGAGAATCAGAATCTTATACCGTTAATCTTGCTACAGAACCTTCAACAAATATAACGGTCGCAGTTACAGGTGAATCTGGAGAGATTTCTGTCAATCGTCCCTTACTTTTGTTTAATTCCTCAAATTGGGATGACCCTCAAACAGTCATCGTTAATACGGGCGAAGATGATGATATAGTGAACGATTCTGCCACATTAATCAACACTGCATCTGGAGGGGAGTACGTCTCAAGTGAACCCGTCAATGTAGATGTGACGGTCATAGATGATGGTCGTTCTTCTGCGAGGCTTACAGTCAGCTCAAACTCCATTGAAGAAGGAGAATCTGTATCGGTGATGATTGAGTTAACAAGTATACTGACCAGTGAAACTGTTATCCCATTAGAATACATTGATCATTCCACAGAACCCCCTGATTTTGAAGAGCGTCCAGCTTCGGTTAGGATTCCATCAGGACAATCTCGTGGATCTATCATGATTGTGACCAAAGATGATGAAACCGATGAGCCAAATGAAGCATTTACGGTCGCTATTGATCGCGACCAACTGCCTTCAGATGTAAAGCTTGGAACTTCTTTCTCAGAACGCATTACGATAATTGATAATGATCTTCCCCCTCCAACGGAGGTGACTTTTGAGGTCGTTCCTGTTTCAGTTGTTGAAGGTGATCTGGTACAGGTCACGGTGAAGCTTCAAAGTGCAATCAATGAGCCAGTCACGATTCCATTTTCGTATTCCTCTGGTACGGGTACTCCTGCTGATCCGACAACGGACTACATCCAATTACCAAGTGTAACCATTGTTGCGGGACAGACCGAAGTAACTGGTGAAATTCAAACTCGGATTGATGATAATGTTGAGGGCCCAGAAACCTTTTCAATTTCATTTGGGACACTGCCCCCACAAGTTGATGAAGGGCGGCCCATTTCAATTAATGTCACGATCCTAGACAATCTTCCTACGATCACGCTATCGGCAACGCCAGAAACTATTGATGAGGGGAAGGAGACAATTGTGAGTGTGACGTTGTCTCGTGCTTTGGAAGACAACGTGACGATTCCACTTATCTTGACCCCTATCACTGCGTCTGCAGTGGATTATCAACTTCTCAGTTCTGCGCCCCAAATCTTAGTCAATGGGGGATCTACGCGTGGAGAGGTCGCCATCCTTGCCATCAATGATGACCTCGTTGAAAACGATGAACAATTCTCTGTAGAACTTGGCACTCTTCCTCCATCAATGGTTAGGGGTAGCCCTGCATCGGTAGACATTACGATTAAAAGTGATGACACAGCTGGGATCAATGCCGATTCAAGCATTGAGATTCTAGAAGGAAGTCAAAGAACAGTGCCAGTTTCTCTGACTGCAGAGCCGGAAGATAATGTTTCAGTGACCGTTGATGGCTTTGATGGTTCAGATCTGCAAGTGGTACCTACAATGCTTGATTTTACGCCCTCAAATTGGAATCAACCTAAATCTATAAAACTGAAGGCAGATGACGATGATGATTTAGAAGATGATAGAGTGCGTTTAACGTTGGAAGCCGATGGTAGGGGTTTTGATGACATTGATCATATCATTCAGGTTGTAATTAAGGATGATGATCGGCCTAATTTATTAGTCCAACCGTCGTTGGAGATTAATGAGGGCGATATGGGAATATTGAATCTAAGTCTCACGCAATTACCCACTGACGATGTGACAGTGATGTTGACGGGAGATCAAGGGACAGATCTAACCTTACAGTCCTCGCGTACCCTTATCTTTACAACTACAAACTGGAATGATCTTCAGAGCTTCACATTTATGGCTCAGGAAGATGCTGATGCCATGGATGATCAGCTAAGGGTAACATTAAAGGCCACTGGTGGGGGATATGATACCGTGAATGAACCCGTTGAAATCATCATTCTTGACAATGATAACGCAGAATTAATGGTAGATCCGACTTCCATTGAGATCCCAGAAGGAGGCACGGGTGGGTTTACAGTGTCCTTGACCTCAGAGCCGACTGCACCTGTTTCAATCACCATCACTGGGCATGAGAATACGGATTTAGTTCCACTCAATACCAGATTTACATTTTCACGCTCCAACTGGTCAACCCCGCTACCAGTGAATTTACAATCTAATCCAGACTCTGATTCTGAGGATGACGTTATAATCCTTAATGTGATCGCCTCAGGAGGTGATTACGAGGGTCAGCAGAAAGAAGTGAACGTCACGATTGATGACCCCGGTTCTGTCACAATTGATATCTTCAATGCCGAAGCATTTGAGAATCTTGAGTTGATTCAAATTCCCGTTGAGTTAAATCGCGTCTCACATGAAACCATTATTGTACAATATATGACTAGTAATGAGACAGCAGAGGCAACGCTGGATTACACATCATCTCAAGGGATTGTAATTTTTGAAGCTGGTGGAAAACGAGGATTCATCCAGATAGAGATCGAAGATGATGACTTAATAGAGGAGGATGAGAGATTTATCATCACACTTGATAAACCAGAGAATGCTGTTCTTGGTAAGTCTACTGCGACTGCTACGATCAAAGATGATGATTCCATTGCGACTATTGCCATTGAAGATGCTATCGCTCATGAAGATGCCAGCGTGATTACCTTTGATGTGTACCTATCACATCCGAGTCCAGGTCCTGTTTCGGTGCAATATCGCACCGAAGATGGTACAGCATCATCGGGGGAGGATTATGTGAAGGCCAGTGGAATGTTGACCTTTGCACCTGGAACCATTCACTCAAAGATTGATGTGCATTTGTTGAAAGAAGATATTAACTGGCAGGAGGAAACCTTCTTTGTTCACCTGGAATCTTCCCAACAGGGCCGAATTGAAAAGTCAACAGCTATGGCTACCCTTTCAGAAGAAACAGATGAGACTCAAAATGTCATGATAGCTTATACAGCACGTTTTGTGCGTACGATGTCCGTGCAAATTGTTGAGGCATTACAGGAGCGATTTCAACTGGAAGATACTTATTGCAGTGTCGCAGAGCGTGCTGATATGGTCCGATTCTGGCAAACCCCGGTGGCATGGACTCCGTCGCTGGGGGAACTCCTCTCTGGATGCCGAATTTCTAAGAGTACGTCCACAGGAGGTGGTCGCCTTGGTGCGTGGGGGCGAGGATCCTTTAGGCGATTTAATGGACGTGGAGATGATGCCTTTACCTTGAGTGCTGATGTGACGACTGCGATGTTTGGAGCGGATTATCGATGGAATTCGGGTTGGTTAGCTGGAGTCATGGTTGCACACAGCCTGGGCGATGGATCCTATGAACTCAGCAGTAACGATGCAGGCGAAATTGAGTCTGGTCTGACAGGCTTCTATCCATATCTCTCCTATCAATCTTCTGGATGGGAAATTTGGCTCAGTGGGGGGTACGGCTTTGGTAACGCATCATTATCAGAGCTTGATGGAGATTTGACCTCAAGATTTGGTGCTATTGGGTTTCAAGGGGATTTAGCATCTATTCAATCAACACGCGTGAATTACTTTGGGGATGTGCTATTGGCGGATGGGAAAATGAAGGATTATAAAATCCATGCCGAGGTCATTCGTATCAGATTGGGCATGCAGAGTTCGTTTCAAATCACAGAAGGCATACGCCCGTATGTGGAGGCTAATGTACGTCAAGATGGAGGAGATGCCGAGACGGGGATTGGAATTGAGTTAGGCGGAGGCTTAAGGATTGCTTATCCAGAGTGGACAATACGCGGTGAAATTCGCTCACAGGGGCTTGTACTCCATAGTGCAGATGGGTTTACTGAGTGGGGCGTTTCGGGCTCCATTCAGGTGGGTAACCCCTCGCGAGGTCTGATGATGCAAATTCGTCCCTCTTGGGGTGCAAACCATGGAAGATCTTTATATCACCAGCAAACCATCTTGGATTTAGGAGCTCCACAAATTGGCATGCATCGAACAGAATTGGAGCTTGGATATGGTATTCCGATTCAAGATGGTAGGGTTAGGTCTATTGTCGGGGTAACCCAATTTTCTAGTGGTCAATTATTTCGACTAGGGGGAGAAATTCGCCCCAAGGACTGGATGACATTTTCTATCTCAGCTCTGGCCCATCACCGTCAATCGTCCATCGGAGATATGAGTCTCAATTTGCAGGGGACCCTACATTATTGATTTTGAAGAAGCTCATCTTTCGTGAGCCCTACCCAAGAGTACAACATCTTCATTAATATGACCTTGCACATATGTACTCTGTCCAAATCCAAGTCAATATGGATCTTTTTTAATGGGCATTATATCTATGACTAATCACCTGCAAATCTTATTGACGGGTGATAGTACTCTCTAACGGAAACTCTCCTCGCCATCCGTTCCCACACCTTGTCTAGTGCAGACATCACCAAGCCTAATCGTAACACTACAAATGACAAAGATTTAGTCCTTACACGAATCTAGATGTTGAGGGTAATCAACGATTAATTTGGAATGAGATCTATGTTGTTACCATTGACGATGCCGACTACTGGATCATAGATAGCATCTCCATTTGCGTCAAATGAGAATGGGCCATAGATCGTATCAACATTGCGAAAATCAGCCAACTGAGCGCGGACCTCTTCGCTGGTAGGGGTTGGAACCTCAGATTCTTCAATCGCTTTCAGTAAAAGGCTCATGCTGGCATATGTACGTGCATGGAAGTCATTAGGAATGACACTATAACGCTCTTGAAATGCCTCTACAAAATTTCTACTTGTAGGATGAGCGCTAGAAGATACCCATACCTGTGTTGCATAAATTCCATCAGTTGACTCGGGAATGACTTCACGAGCACGACGAATATCAGATGTGCTTAGAACAGGGATCACCAAAGGAATATTTCGTAGTCCGAGTTGGTGGGCCCGAAGGATAAAATTGAGGCGGTCTGGGGCTAAGCCAAAAAAGAAAATAGCATCTAATGGCTGAAGTGGATTCAATAAAGACCTGATTTGAGAATCCATCTGGGGGAGAACGTCATCTGGAAACCGAGCAAACGTTTCCTTAATATCATATCTCACACCAGTAATTTTCGTCACTTCTTCCAGAAACATAGTCGTGGCATTACGAGAAAATAAATCGGCCTGATTAGTCAGCGAAGCAATATACTCGTAATCAAGGAGATCATGGGTCCGTTTGACAGTGATCGGAATCAATCTATCGACGGTTAAGGCAGAACGGAAAAGCCATTGAGATTTCTCAGACAAACCATCCGCAGCAGAGGCCGGAGCAATGGTAACAACCCCAGCTTCGTCAATGATTGGAATGATTTCATCGGTATTAGCAGACGTATATGGGCCAATAATGTATCGAATATTGTTCTCAATAAGTTCCTCAAATGCTTCCTTCGTCCCATCGGCGGTGCTCTTTGTGTCTGCAATTGAAAGGCGAAGTACTGAGGAAATCTTTGAAGTAGTATCTTCATTTACAATGGAGACCGACATTTCAGCCGCCAGACGCATATCCTGACCAGTAATTGCTAAAGAACCAGTGAGTGGAACAGCAAGTCCTATAGAGATTTCTGTTAGCTGCTGCTCCTCATCATCAGAGTTTGAGTCACATGAACTTAATGACGCAATTAGAATAACTGAGAGGAAAAGGGAAATATATCGTCTCATTGTAATGCAAGAAAAATAGTGGATGTAATGGATACTATAATGAAGAGGGGGCTCAGAAATGACAAGACATTAAATCAATGGTTCGCCAATAGTGACTATATGTAACAAAGAATATCGACAATAAAATTCTACGAAAAAGCAGATGGCATCAATGGAATACAGAAATGATTCATCCGATGAGATGATGCAGAATCTATGTCAGAATCAGCCATTAACAAATTTATGAATAAACAGAAACTCAAAATCAGGTAATCTAATAATCCGATGATTCTGATTCTGGAGTCGGCTCAACAATCGCCGGTTCAGTAATCCCCATACTGCCACGAAATTCAGTATCCGCAAGTGTCAGTGCAAGAAAAACTACAACAAAAATGACTCCAAGAGTGACGGCTAACATGTTGACCTTATTATCATATTTTAAGGCCATAAATATCATCACAACAAGGATTGCCTTTGATCCAGCAATTGTAAGCGCCAAAGGTACGTTCAATACTCCTAAATCAATTCTAGCAGTGATGACAGTGATCACGGTGAGTAGCAACAGCACAATAAACACAATGCTGAGTGTGCGAATCGGGATGATATGATGACTCTCTGCCATGAGTTTTAGTCTAAATCAAATAGAGTAATGGGAAAAGAAAGATCCAGATAATGTCAACCAAATGCCAGTAGAGTCCAGTTAGTTCAACGGGTGTATACCACTGAGGGGAAAAATGGCCGCGCGCAACACGCGTTGTGAGCCATCCAAATATCCCCATTCCTACAAGAACATGAACCCCATGGATTCCGGTCATCACAAAATAAATACTAAAAAACTGCGGAGCAAACGGAACATTGTATTTTGAATAATCCTTACCGTCTATGATTCCATGTGGATCAAAGCCTGCACCAGGAAAAATGCCATGAGTAAACTTGTCTGAATACTCGACATACTTGACCCCCATAAAGACGGCAGCACACAGAAGCGTAAGAAGAAGTAGAACAACAACTTTTTGATTTTCTCCTTTCTGAACATAGTGAATGGATAACGCAACGGTAAAGCTTGAAGCTAAAAGTACAATTGTATTGAGTGCTCCCAAGCGCCAGTCTAACAATTCGCTCGCTTGTAGAAAAACTTCAGGGTGCCATGACCGATACACTGCATAAGCCACAAACATACCAGCAAATAGGAGCACCTCAGTGACAAGGAATAACCACATGCCAAGCTTGGCAGCATCAAACTGCTGATCGTGATTCACAAAATAGTGCTTAAGTGTTGTATCTGCACTAATCATGGATCGGTATGCTTTTTCGGACCAAATACATCATCTGCAAGATGAAAATCATAAGGTCCACGCGTGACTAATGGGGTATCATGAAAATTATGCGCATCTGGAATAGGCCCTGTATGAGTCCATTCAAGTGTACACGCACCCCATGGGTTGGCAGTTGATTTGGGACCTCTAAACAAGGAATACAAGGCATAAACCAAAATCATGACTAAGCCAACGCCTAGAATATATGACCCAATTGTGGACATCATATTCAGCATTGCAAATTCTGGAAATGTCTCTAAGAATTCCGTGTAATCGTGATAACGGCGTGGCATTCCTTTGGAACCGAGAAAAAACTGGGTAAAAAAGGTCATATTAAATCCAATGAATACGAGAATCGCAGCAATGATTCCAGCGGTTTCATTGTACATCCTACCTGTCATTTTTGGCCACCAATAGTGCATTCCTCCAATCAACCCAATCAGAGCCCCGCCCATCATCACATAGTGAAAATGAGCCACCACGAAATAGGTGTCATGTAAGTGAACATCCACAGCCAACACGCCGACCATGATTCCTGTAAGGCCGCCAATGGTAAACAAGAACAAAAACATCAATGCATAAATCATCGGAGTGCGGAGCCACACAGAGCCTTTGTACATGGTGGCAACCCAGTTAAACACCTTGATCCCAGTGGGAATTCCAATCAGGAAGGTGAGCATTGAGAAGATAATTGAGGAAAGTGCACTTTGACCAGAGACAAACATGTGATGCCCCCATACAAGAAATCCTAAAAATGCTATGGCAACCGAGGAGAGTGCGATAAATGTATAACCAGACACGTGTTGTCTAGAGAATGTCCCCATCAAATCACTAATTATCCCCATGGCAGGTAGAATCATGATGTAAACAGCAGGATGACTGTAGAACCAGAAAAAATGCTGAAATAGCACAGGATCACCTCCTAAGGCTGGATCAAAGATGCCAATGTGCATCAATTTTTCCAAGAATAACAAGACCATAGTTATCCCAATGACGGGCGTGGCCAAGACCTGCACAATTGCGGTTGCATAAATCGCCCAAGTAAACAGTGGAAGTCGGTTCCAAGTCATGCCAGGGGCGCGCATCTTGTGTACGGTCACGATAAAATTCAAGCCCGTAAAAATGGATGCAAAGCCTGCAACAAACACTGCGGAAGTGAGCCAGAGAACTGCGTTTGATGCACCGCTGGAATAAGGAGTATAGAATGTCCACCCAGTATCTACTTTTCCAACAAATAGCCAGCCACAAACCGCCATGATGGCACCAGCCATAAAGAGATACCAACTCGCTAAATTTAAGCGTGGGAATGCCACATCCTTCGCCCCTATCTGGATGGGCAATACAAAATTGCCTAAGATCCCTGGAATTGCAGGAATGATCACCAGAAAAACCATGACGACGCCATGAAGGGTAAAGACTTGATTGTATTCATCTTGGCCGAGAATAGTCTCTCCTGGGGATCCTAGCTCTGTCCTGACAAAGGTGGCAAGGATGCCCCCTAAGAGAAAGAATCCCGCACAAGCAATGGCATACAGAATCCCAATTCGCTTATGATCCGTAGTGGAAAGCCAAGACCAAAGGCCTTTTTGGGCATTCAAATAATTGTGTGATTCGTCGCTCATAATATTCTCTAATACTCTTTGATGAATGCTACAAGGGCATCAATTTGATCAACTGACAGCGTCGCAGCGTACTGCCCTGGCATCACAGGCGGATACCCCTCTACGATCTGTAAGTTTGGATTAACGATAGAATTGCGAAGATAATTGTCATCAGCAACAGCCGTGGTGCCATCAGTAAATACTCGAGTGCTACCAGCCAAACCGAGGAATGTAGGTCCAGAAGCTAGAGCCCCATCAAGGGAATGACATGCAAAACATCCTTGTTGGGTATAAAGGCGTTCACCACGCTCGGCAGGTGTCAAGGTGCCATCATCCATGTTTTCAATTAGCCAATTGTCAAAATCATCTTGGGATTGGGCAATCACACGAGAGTACATATCCGAATGGGATGTACCACAGTATTCCGTACACGCCACAATAAAAGTGTCTTGATGCATGGCCTCAAACCATACATACGAATACCGACCGTGCAAGACATCTGCTTTGACGCGAAAAGCGGGCACAAAAAAGCTATGAATCACATCCTCACTGGTCATACGTAGCTTGATAGGTCGGTTAGAAGGAACATGAAGATCAGCAGACACGACCCCATTTGGATAGGTAAATGTCCAGCTCCATTTTCGGGCAGTCACGTTGATTTCGTAAGAATTTGGTGGGGGAATTCCCTGTTCAAGAAAAACCTTAAACCCCCATACAAAGACGACGGCAACCAATATGGTGGGAAAAATAACCCAAGACGCTTCAACGATTTTGTTCTCATATACCGGTTCAGGGCGATCTTCTTGACTGCGCCGTCGATAACGCCACGCAAAGTAAATCATGGTTGAGACTACCCCCACAAAAAGAATGATGCTCGTGATAAGGATGAAGTAGAACAGAGAATCGACATCCCCAGCAATTGTAGATGCTGCTTCTGGAAGCCAAATAGAGCTTTGTTGATTCATGAATGCTTAGGCTTTGTTGAATCGTTAACCCATAAAATGCTTAAAAATGCAATAAGTAGTACAGCTGTTACGCCACCTCCAACCTGCATGGCCCGACGTGCGACTAATACGTACGAGTTTGAAGTAGGGTCAAATTGAAAACAATAAAGAAATGCGCGATCTAAGAAATTGCCAACCGTTCCATCAGAAGCCTCTACAATTGCTGCCCGAAAGTCACGACTATTGGGTGAAATATCAGGCAGATAACGGGTGATAACTCCCTGATCACTCAAAATAATTACAGCAGCAGGGTGAGCAAATTCTCCCTGCTCCTCAACCCATTTATACTGAAATCCAACGGCCTCTGTCAATGCAGAAATCGCAGGATCATCCCCCGTTAAAAATGTCCACTCGGGGGCTTGGTGATCAAGCCGTTTGAGATAGCGGGCTCGTTGCTGAGCTGCATGCGCAGGGGTATCATCGGGGCTAAATGAAACAGTAAGCATTTCATAGTCAGACCCTGGTGACAACGATAGATCTTGCATGCTTCGGGTGACCCCATCTAAGAGACTACTACAGAGCATGGGGCAGGTATGATACACAAATGTGAGTACAATGGGGCGCTCTTGATGAAAATACTCGCCAAGTGTCACTGATCGCTCCTCCGAATCCAAAAAGGTAAGATCCAGAGGGATCTGCTGACCTAAACGGGGAGAGAGTCCAACCCCTTCATACGCAATACTAGCCTGCTGTGTCAACTGAGCACAGAGTGCACCAGTATAGGAGCAACAAGCAACAATGAACAGGCATCGTTTGAGCATTAAGGCAACATTTCTTGTGAAATAGGTGTCTCATCAGGGAATTCCTCAGCCACTCTATGCATGGCTTGCTCTACAGGAATTCTAAAGAGGCCATTATCTAACACTTCATAGCGATTGAGTTGTTGCATGCCGTTTATCTCCAAACGTTCCAGTTGTGGATAAGAAGCTTCAGTTGCATGTTCTTGGCTAATCCTAACGGCCTCTCGATCAAACCAATAAGAAGCCACAAAAACCAAGACGACGAGACCAACTAAAAGAACCATGATAAATGAAATCAATGGAACTGCAGCGATTGCCTCCTCTTGGATGAGAGATTGGTCGGTAGTGTTAGAATCAGAGTTCATGGATTGATAGGTCAAACGTTTTCAAATCGTAGCGATTTTTCAAGTTTGGGGTCACCTTCACATACGATGGCATGGCGGCTGAACCTCCACAGAAAGGCACCGACAAGCAAGCTCGTGAGCCCCACCCAGCAACTGAGATCCAACCAGTGAAATTGCGCCTGATCCTTGTGCAGGACAGGCATGGCTTGCCAATGAATATCAAACCACTGCATGACAAGAAGCCAAACAGCAATGATTGCAAGGGGAGTCGCAAATCTCTTGATCGCACGAGGGAGAAGGATTATAAACGGAATAATGAAATGTCCAAATAATAGAATCCCACTATGCGTTTCCCATCCATTTTGCAAACGATACTTAAACCATGCGGTTTCTTCGGGGATACCCCCATACCAAATTAGCATGTACTGACTAAATCCAATATATGCCCAGAAAACCACAAACCCAAACATCAACTTTCCAAGGTCATGATAATGTTCACGAGTGACGACACCCTTGAGCATACCCGCACGCTGTAGTCCGGCAATAGTCAGGGTCGTAAAACAGAAAGCGGCAAGAAATGCTCCCGCAAAGAAGTAGACCCCAAAAATGGTAGAGAACCAATGAGGATCCAGAGTCATCAGAAAATCAAATGCAGCAAACGCGGTTGTAATCGCCGCCACGGGTAATCCCCAAGCACTTAGATGGCGCATCCGTACAGATAAATGGGGATCATGAGTAATATCCTGAAGCACCGATAAACGCCATAGCCGGGAAGAGATAAATGTCCAAGCGATAAAATAAAATGCCATTCGCCCTAAAAAGAATGGGATATTGAGATATGCAACTTTGCCAGAGACAATCTCATCATAGTGCTCGCTGGTTGGGTCAGCGATTCCCTCGGTGGTCCAATGATGATAGGGTCCATGAGGATCGAGTAAGCCAATGATGACTGGAATTGAAAGAATAATCAACAGAGGAAAGGAGGCAGCAGAAGCCTCTGGAATTCTCCGCAGAGAAACAATCCATTTAGAGCGTACGAGATGTTTGATCAATACTATGAACAGACAGCCTAACGTAATTGAGACACAGAAAACCCAACCAATAAGGTAGGAGAAGTAAAATTGTTCAAGAAAGGCCTCGCTCATTCCAACTGCAACACTGATCACCGTCATTGCGATGCCCGCAAGGAGTAAAACAATGTAGCTACGAGGGGAAGCTGTGAAGGGATATTGATCACTCTTGGTTGGAGCCAAGGGATCAATCAGCTTCATCAATAGTGAACTACCTTTTAGTGGGTTACTCATCAATGGAAGATTCAAGGCGAATTCTGAAATTGAGTCAGTTCATCAGATGGTACATCAGAAGCGGTTGCATTCTGGCTACGTTGAAGTGCACGGACATAGGCCACAATTGCCCATCGATCAGCGACAGGAATTTGCTGCGCATAACCAGGCATACTTCGAACCCCCTGAGAAATCACTTCATAGAGATAACCATCCTCTATTGAGCGCAAGCGATCGTCATGGAAGCCAATCGGCGCAAATCCATAGCCACCGGACATGATGACTCCCTGCCCATCTCCTGCAACGCCATGGCATACACTACAGTAAATATCATAGCGGTCTTGACCGCGTTTCGCAAATTCAACTGTATACTCAACTGGTATTACCTGCAGATAGGTATCATCGCTGAGACGGCCAGTATGGAATGCAGTATCCTCACGGAGCATTCCGCGAGCCACAGTTCCTGGAACGGGCGGACGCATTGCACGACCATCTTCAAAGAAGGGATTCGCCTCTTGTGCTTCAAACCGCTCCATAGCATCCATATTTGGATTGATATGAATGGGTGGGTCATCACTAAGTGTGCCACGACAAGCGCTCAATGTACAAATCAGGACGAAGAAGACAGCCACGTTTTTCATTGATTACGCTGAGTTTAGATCTGAGTGTCCGTGATCATGGATGACTTCAACGGAGGATGCACCGAAATTTTTTAGGAGTGCTTCGGTTTCTTGTAAATCAAAATTTGAATCACTGGCTGCAATATGCAGAAAGAACGCATCGTCAGTGACTCTCAGAAACTCACGTGAATAAAACAGAGGGTTATAGGGGCGGGGGAGCCCATTCATCGCCAACATTCCACCAACGGTCAGCAATGCCGCGAGTAGTACAGTTAATTCAAACATAATAGGAATTGCGGGTTCTAAGGCAAAGAATGGTTTACCACTGATATTGATAGGATAATCTATGGCAGATGTCCACCATTGCAACCATGTCGCAAGCCCCAATCCACTGATTCCGCCAATCAGGGTTAGATAGCCCACTTTAGACTGTCCAAGTCCCATCGCCCGATCCATGCCATGAATTGGAAACGGTGAGTGTGTATCAAAGTGTTGATATCCCGATTCACGAATCTTCCGAGCAGCATCAATCAGCGCGCCAGGGTGCGGGAATTCCGCCAATAATCCATAGACTCCATCCGTACGGGCTTCATAAATCCCCATGGTGGCCTTGATACCCTGTAGAATTTTTTTGATCATTGCGCTTCCGGATGTTCAGGCTTTGAGTCATGGTTATCATAGAAGTGGGGATCACTTTCTGGGAGAACCATTTTTACCTCTGCCATAGCAACCATCGGCAAGAAGCGGAGGAAAATTAAAAACAATGTCATAAAGAGTCCAAACGAACCTGCAAAGGTCAATACATCAACGAATGTCGGATTAAAATAGTCCCAACTACTTGGCAAATAATCCCGATGCAGACTAGTGACGGTAATCACAAATCGCTCAAACCACATCCCGATATTCACGATGATTGAGGTCACAAACAGAAAGGGAATACTTCGCCTTAATCGCTTGACCCAAAAGAATTGAGGAAATAGAAGATTGCAAGACATCATGATCCAATAGGCCCATGCATAAGGGCCAGTGGCGCGGTTGATAAACGCGTATTGCTCATATTCAACCTGTGAGTACCATGCAATAAAAAATTCAGTGATATAGGCAAATCCAACCATGCTACCTGTCAGGAGGGTAATGATGGCCATCTTTTCAAGATGGTCAATGGTAATGATATTTTCAATTCCATAGATCTTGCGGGCAAGTATCAGGAGCGTCATGACCATCGCAAAGCCAGAGAAAATAGCACCTGCTACAAAGTAGGGCGGGAAAATAGTCGTATGCCAGCCTGGAATAATACTGACAGCAAAGTCAAACGAAACCACAGAATGGACACTGAGAACGAGTGGCGTAGCAAGAGCTGCAAGCAAGAGGTACGTTTTTTCATAGTTTCGCCAGTGACGGTTTGCACCACTCCACCCAAGGGAGAAAAACCCAAGAATTCGTTTACGGAATGTATTACGAGCCCGATCACGCAAGGTGGCTAAGTCAGGAACCATACCGATATACCAAAAGACCAACGAAACAGTAAAGTAGACACTCACAGCAAAGACATCCCAAAGCAATGGACTCTTGAACTGAGGCCACATCTCCATTTGATTGGGCAGGGGTAACGTCCAGTAGATGACCCAAACACGACCGACATGAATCGTGGGAAATAACAAGGCACAGATGACGGCAAAGATGGTCATTGCCTCTGCACTTCGGTTAATTGCAGTGCGCCATTGCTGACGAAATAAAAATAGAATCGCTGAGATCAACGTTCCTGCATGCCCAATCCCAACCCAAAACACAAAGTTAACGATCGGCCATCCCCATCCAACGGGGTTATTGTTTCCCCATACGCCTACTCCATTCCATACAAGATAACCAATCATTAACATCAACACACTCAGCAGTGACGTTGACACAAGTAATGTCATGTACCAAACCGATGGCGGACGCTTCTCGGTATGATAGGAAACCAGTTGGGTAATATCGTGGAACCCAAGGTTTCCAGTTACCAGAGGTGGCTCAGCAGGGATGCTAACAGAATTGCCAGTTGAGTTAGACACGGTGAATTAGAATGTTATTTGGCTTAAGAGGTCTCAAGGGATTCAAGCTCGGAATTAGGGTTTCGAACACGTGCTAGGTAAGAAACTCTCGGTTTAATATTTAACTCTGCAAGAAGCTTATAGCCTCGCGGGTTACGCATAGCTTGGCTGACTTGACTTTGATCATCATTGAGGTCACCAAAGGTGATGGATTGGGTTGGGCAAGCCTGTTGGCAAGCCGTGGCAACCTCATCGCGGTGCAATGGTCGTTTTTCCAGTCCAGCCCTTTTTTGTGTTTCTCGAATTCTTTGGATACAAAATGAGCATTTTTCCATCACACCCCTGAAGCGAATGGACACATTGGGATTCTGAGCCATCTGGACGGTTTCAGGAATGGTCTTGGACCAATTATAAAAATTGTACCGTCGGACTTTATAGGGACAGTTATTGGCGCAATAGCGCGTTCCGATACACCGATTATAGATCATCTGATTGGTGCCGTCGGGTGAATGCACGGTGGCAGCAACTGGGCAGACAGATTCACATGGGGCATTTTCGCAATGTTGGCAGGGGATCGGTTGCATCACAATCTGTGGATCCGCATCAAGATCTGTTCCACCTTCGGTGACAAAATATCGATCAACTCTGAGCCAGTGCAATTCTCGACCGTTACCGACTTCTTTTTTACCTACAACCTGAATATTGTTCTCTGCCTGACATGCTATGATACATGCATTGCAACCCGTGCAGGTATTGAGGTCAATGGCCATGCCCCATTGGTTTTTCCAGTAATCACTATCCCGGAATGATGGGGTTTTAGCAGGATGGGAGTCTTTCCAGAGCTCTGGATAATCTTGAAAATCTGTTTTTATATCCGAACTTGGAGTGGGTGCTTCGTCTTGAAGTGCGAATGCGGGGTCTTGGCGGTATTCATCAAGCGTCGCCATTCGAATCAATGGGCGGGCTTCGGTGTCAAGAATCCCGTGATCCTGAGTAGTGACGATCGTCCATTTACGTCCCGTGGCTATGAGTTCAACATCGAAGATCACAAGCTCTCCATGCATGTTTCTAAGTCCAGAGACATTGCCCCCAATTCCCGTAGATAAGGCGCCATTAGCATAGATATCTGTTTCATCATCTTTATCCCAGAAGGGGGTGTCCCTATTGGGGCGTTTCGTTGAAATGTCACGACCATACCCCAGAGTTACTGAAATTGAATTGTTAGCATGCCCAGGTAAGATCCAAATAGGTAAGTCAACTTGGTGCCCATTGGCAGACAGAGTGATGATGTCAGAGATATAATGGCCCTTAGAATACTCACACACCAGTCCATAATCATGTGCAGTTTGAGGACTGATGACAGCAACATTATCCCAAACAATTTTAGTAATTGGATCAGGGAGTTCTTGGCACCATGCATTATTGGAAAAACTTCCATCAAGCACAGTCGCATCAAGACGCATCACAAGCTCTAAACCAGTATTTAGAGCAGGAAGTTGCCCATTGAATGAGGGAGTAGGAGTTACAGATTCAAATCCTGTATCATCAAGGAACCCATTATGCAAGATACGTCGCCATGCCGTCTCAAAATCCTCAGAATCAATGACTGAATTCCATGTTTGACGAACAAAGTCATAGCCATTGATTGGTTCGCCGTTGGAGAGAGCGCCAAGCAGTTCAATTTCACTATGGCAATCTTCGTAAAGTGGGGCAATTAAGGGTTGAACAGGGGTCAGTGTTCCGTCCCAGGAGCGTGCATCCCCCCAAGCCTCAAGGTAGTGGGTTTGAGGAATATGCCATGTGCAGGATTGCGCAGTTTCATCTACATGAAGCCCAAGATGGACGGTATCTGTTACTTGCTCCAATGCGGATTGAAAGTTCAATGCAAGGGGAGCATCATAGACTGGATTGACCCCTAAGATCAACAGTAGATCAATTTCACCAGAATTAATATCCTCTACAAGTGCGGGGAGTGTCTCTGATTGGGGAGACTGAACGGGTTCGCCCGTGTCAAGAAGTGTGATCGTTGTCCCAATAGCACCTAAACTTTGATTAATTTGTGCACATAACGCGTGGACTTCTGCGGGCTGGGTCTCTCCTGCAATCACGATACAACGTCCATCAGAATTGCGAAGGTCTTCTGCGATTTGAGATATTAATGAGTTGGGCTGGGCACCAGAGAAGATATTCAAAGCCGTCGCAAGTTGACTAGCAATATTGGATATTTCATCCGATCGCATTCTTTTACGGTGATCGGCCATCGTACCTGTAGAGGTATACGTGCTTTCAATGACATACAAGCGGCTCATCTGATCTTCGGCATCAGAGAGTCTACGACCTTGAGCAAAGGAATAGGTGTTCCAGTTTCCATTCTTGGAATGGGGGCCAAGAAAATCAGCATCTAAGCTGACGATGATGTCAGCATTCTCAAAATCATATACGGGTCTTAATGGTAGGCCGTAAGCCATCTGTAGGCCAAGCGTTTGCGTATCATCGCCCTCACTGCGATAGTCTATCCATTGAAAATTGTCATACTGATTTTCAAGTTGGCTACGCAGTCGGGCACGAGATGGAGAACTATCTGGAGCTGCTAATACAGCGATTCTACGGTTTGCTGATTGTGCCTGTTGACAGAGATCTAAAACATCGCTCCATGTTGAAGGGGAGCCAGAACGCAGTATTTGTTGTGAGCGATCGGGATCATACAGTTGAAGTAGCGAGGCTTGTTCATAAACTCCTGAGGCACCTGAGGCATTCGGATGGTCTGGATTACCTTCAATTTTAATTGGCCTTCCGTCATAGCTTTTTACCAATAGTGGGCGCGCAATCCCACGAAAATTCATTGTCGTAGCATAATTCAAGGGCACACCTGGTATGAGTTCCTCAGGGCGATCTGAAAAAGGCATAATATATTCTACTGGACGACGACAAGCAGCCAGGCCAGCTAGTGCCATTGATGCGCCAAGTAGTTGCATAAAATGACGACGATTAGTCCCTGAAGGTGGGTCACTCGCGCCGGGTAGGAGTTCCTCTGAGGCTAACTCTGTGAGCTCTGGATTCTGATGTAGATGGGGCTGACTACGCCACATCTTATGTCCTATACTTTCCGAAGGAGCGTCAATTACAGGAAGCGATATCATAGCGTAACAGACTAATAGTGGCAGGCACTGCAATTTGTTGGAGGTCGGATTCCTTCCTGCTTGATGCGGTTTAAGTTGTCTTCAAGAAATCCGTCACTATGAACATACCCCATAGTTGTAATTTCCTCATTGGGTCGCAAATATTTTTCAGGTTCTCTGTGACATTCAAGGCACCAGCCCATTGAAAGTGGTTCAACTAAGTGGACAACATCCATATTATCAACTCTTCCATGACATGTTTCGCAACCAACACCATTGTTGACATGAGCGGCATGGCTGAACTGTGCGTAATCAGGTAGCTGGTGAATTTTTACCCAAGGTATGGATGATCCATCAGCCCAACTCGCACGCACGGGAATCAATTCTGTGCTTTGGGGAAGAACGACTTCGTGACAATTCATACAGGTTTCAGTCGCAGGAACATTGGACATATCAGCTACTTCTACAAAACTGTGGCAGTATCTACAATCCAAGCCTAATTGATCTACATGGACCCGATGGCTATAGGATACGGGTTGTTCTGGAGCATAACCAACATCAGTGTATTCGGGAGAAAAATAGTACCAAACTAAAAAAACAGCCACCAAACCGCTCCCCATCAAAGCACCGAGCGAAACATGAGGGAGTAGGTTAGATTTTTTGGGAAATATTTGCGGCATTGTTTAGAGTGCCTTTTTTGAAGGACGCGCAAATTTACGGCAAAAATCAATACGCTTGACCAAAATAGAATATTTCATAAACATTAGCTCAACTTTTGATCAGATGCAGTGCATTGATCATCTTTAACTTAAATGATTCAAACTGTTTGATGTTTATTCATTATTAACCAATTCTTAATAAATCATCATCAATGGAAATTATATCTCAGGGAATCAATTTGCGATTCATTCAGAAAATATGTTTTACAAACCCCTCAATCGCCTAACACTCAGTCGGGTATCGAAGCATTGGGAAGTTTTTGAGTCATACGATGAAAGCGATAGAAAAACATAATTGATGCGGCAAAAAGACCAACGACAAGTCCCCACCAAAATCCTTCTGGTCCGATGTTTAATCCAAATCCAAGGCTTAGCCCTGTAGGCATGCCAATGAGCCAATAGGCAATAAACCCTAAAATCATTGGGATTCGCGTGTCTTTTAACCCTCGTAAAGCACCAAGTGCAGTGGCTTGTACGCCATCAAAAATCTGAAAAATTGAGGCAATTGCTAAGAAGCGAATCACTTGCGTGGCGGTTTCAAAATTAGCTGGATCATTCAGGTCTAAATACACAGCAGCAACCAATTGTGGAGCAAAGAGAAATAAGAGTGCAGTGCAGATCATAAATACAAAAGATATTCCAATTCCAGTGAATCCTGATACAGCGGCAGCTCCAGGATCCTTAGCTCCAATATTTTGCCCTACACGCACAGAGGTGGCCAATCCAATACCCAGTGGAACCATATATGCAATTGCAGCAGATTGAATCGCAATTTGATGGGCTGCAATGGGTATTGCCCCAAATGTACCGATCAGAAATGCAGTAGCACTAAACAACGTAACTTCCAAACCGATGGATCCTCCGATAGGAAGGCCAACTCGCAAAAGTTCTCGGAAATAGACCAAGTCTGGAACTCGGAGTTTTTTCAGCACTTCATACGACCGAAAAGGATCCTTGAATGTGACGTAAACAGCAATGCTGATGAACATAAACCAGTGAACAATGCATGTGGACCATCCAGTCCCATTCAATCCAAGTTCTGGAAGGCCGAAGTTACCATACATCAAGCCATAGTTTGCAACGATATTGAGCAGTATTCCCAGTACTATAATGATTGTCACAGGAAAGGGGCGGCTAATAGCTTCAACAAAATTTCGGAGTCCATTGAATAACATAAATGGAAGAAATCCCCAGACAGCCGCTCTTAGATACCCTTCTGCATAAGTAATTGTGGCCGCATCTTGTTGCATTAGATTCCAAGGTAATCGTGCGTTCCACATGATGAACATCACTGGGATAGACATCAGTGTGGCTAGCCAAACTGCCTGACGAACGGTCCGACTAATTGGGGTATAGTTTTTTGCCCCATAAGCTTGGGAGACCAGCGGCCCGACAGCTAACAAGATTCCAATTCCGATCAGAGCAAAGAGAAAATATGTGGCATTGCCGAGAGCAACACCGGCTAATTCGGGGGGACCTAGACGCCCAACCATGATGACATCAATAAACCCATTACTTATCTGTCCTAGTTGAGTGGCTACGATTGGGATACACAGGAGTGAGACTTTACGTGCTTCATGTGTGAAGAGGCCTCTTTGTTGGCTTGAAGGCATGCTAAAGTTCATTCATTTGGATCATACGGCATAAGAATAGGTTTATGCGCTTTTAACTGACATAGGTATCATGGTGTTGATTCTTTTAGGAATGTTCATGCAACTTAATACTGGATTAGAGCTTCCAGATAAAGTTGAAATTTCACCGAAGTCAGCCTCAATAGAGGTTGGAGATACATTCATATTTTCTGGCATAGCATATGATCAAGATGACCAAGTAGTCGCTGGGTTGAGCCCAAGATGGCATATTGCAGAATCTAGCATTGCAACGGTGAACGAATTCGGAATTGTTGAGGCTCATTCACCCGGCACGGCGATACTCGTTGTTGTTCTTGGTGGAAAACCTGGATATGCAGAGATTACAGTAGAGAAGAATCGGGAGGCTAATTTGGTTGCGAGCTTGTCTGCACCGTTTATTCTTTCCCAAACGAGTATGCCAATCAAAGTAACACTTGACGGTCAAGCCATAGAGGGGCGTATTCGCTATAAAAGTAATGATGTATCAGTGGCGAGGGTTACTAAGCAAGGATACATTCATGCTCAGAGCCCTGGCTCGGCAGTCGTTTCGGTTCAAGCTCATGGGCACTCAACAAATGTTGAGGTTTTCGTTCGTGAAAATCCTTCTGTGTCTTATCAAATTGCACAGAATCGTTACATTGTACGACAAGGTGATGTCGTTCGTTTTCGTGTCCAAGCAACGGATGAAAATGGTGATATAGTTGATGGAATATATCCTCGGTGGGAAGTCTCTGGTGATGGATTTTACTTGACTAATGAGGGGGGTGAGGGGATATTTGTGGCAGATCAGGCATTGGATTATACCATTACTGCACATATTGGAATTGATATTCAGAGAACACTCATTTTACCAGTTGAAGAGCGGATTCATCAGGAAACGTTGTCAATTGCAGGTCGGGGAGCAATTGCTCATCATCATTCTGGGGACATGTGGGCTTTTGAAGGTATTGATGGTCGTGATTATGCATATGTCGGCACGTTTATGTATGATTGGATGAAGGTTTTTGATGTGACCACTCCAGACACCCCCGTTTTAATGGACTCCATTCGGGTGGATGCTCGCAGGATCAACGATGTGAAGATTCATCATAGCAATGAGATTGCAGTGATTACACGTGAAGGAGCATCTAATCGGCGTAATGGAATTGTCATTTTAGATCTTACCAACCCTGCACATCCGACAATTCTATCGGAGTATTCCAGAACAGTGACTGGAGGTGTGCATAATGTATGGATTGAGGAGGATCTTGTTTATGCGTGTCATAATGGAACAAGTGAATTGCATATCATTGACATCAGTGACCGAGAAAATCCGATGGAGGTTGGTAGATGGGGTTTGAATAAAGAGGATAAGACACTCCATGATGTCATTGTCCAAGATGGATATGCCTATCTATCCTATTGGGATGATGGGGTTGTAATCCTTGATGTTGGAGCTGGAACGCATGGTGGAACTCCTACGGTTCCAATCATGGTGAGTCGTCTTTCTTATCCAGAGGGTCATACGCATGTTGCATGGAGAGATGGTCAATATTTATTTGTTGGAGACGAAATTTTCCCTGACAATTGGGATGCGGGCAAGCCATTGGATGCCAGAGGTTATATCCATATATTGGATGTATCAAATATGGAGGCTCCAATTGAAGTGGCAAGATACGAAGTCCCTGATGCAGGTGCACATAATATATGGGTTGAAGATGAGCGATTATATGTAGGGTATTATCAAGGGGGATTGCGAGTCGTTGATATTAGTGGAGAACTCCGCGGGAATCTGTATGATCAAGGTCGAGAAATTGCTCATATTTTAACGACCGATGATCAATCCATGGTTCCTGGATGGCCAATGACATGGGGTGCGCAGATTTTCAAGGGGCATATCTACACTTCGGATCTAAATAGTGGGCTTTGGATTGCGAGAATGGATAGAATCAGTCCCTAATTCTTCTCAGGGTCATCATCAGAGAATCATTAACTGATCTGAAGACCCTATCCATACGATACTACCAAATTTGGTTTTAAGATCCTAAGGGGTATATTATTTGGTATACCGTCAACTATGGACATTACATCTGAATCTAGAAATTTATCAAAGTTACGCCTCATTGATTCATTGCCTTTATTTTGCCCGTAATAGCTGTTTTTGCTAAAATTTGAGAATTGGTATGGACTCAATCGTCCAAACGTATCGTTGGAATGGATCTGATGGGGCCCTTTGTATTGATAGGAGGGCATAACCTAATTTTCAAACCCGTTACTATGGCGATCAACGCATTTGACTCGAATAACTTTTCTCAAATCAATGATCCTGTGTGGGATCTTCGTATAGATATCAACAAACGATCAAGCCGTTGCTACATGAACACCATGTCTTGATAACAGGATGATTTTTGTCAAGATTGTAAACAAGTTTAATCACATCTAAATCGCTAGTTTGACTAAAAACCCTCTAACAGAAGAAACGTTAAGACGGATCAACGACCAACATGGTGATTGGATAAAGATAAGCGACCAGGACAACTTGGAAAATCCATGTTGAATATATGAATCTCTTGTAATAAATAGCGGATAGGTAGTCATAAATTACACCAATGAATTTGAACCAAGAATTGCTCAAGGTTCTGCAGACAGATAATCAATGATACGATTAATATTCTTGAGTTGGCGATGTAATTCTTTACGAATTTTCACACAGTTCTCTAAAGAGTGAGCTTGTTTCAAAGTCCGAAGCGGAGTGTGAGCATAATTATTTCGAAGACGATTAATGGAATCCTCGTTACCATGGTTAAAGAACTCCTTAAAAACTTGTTTATACTCACCTAAATTATTATTCTTGAATCCGAGCATTTTATTTACGATTCTACATCTGGTATAAGTATCGTATGATTTTGATAAAAATCGCTCACTCATATGCTGTGAAAAATCATCAACGGTGTTGGGGAAGTTTTTAAGCTTTTTATTGGCACTATCTGCCCGCTGCTGAATGATTTTATCTTTGAGATAAATCATCAATTCTTTCTTGTTATTACCCGAGAGCCCATTCCATATCATACGGAAGATCTCTTGTAACTTTTCGTCAATCTCACTGACTTCCTCCATCAATAAACCGCGGATACGCTTGATGGTATGTTCCTTGTTGAGAAGACTTTTAGCGACATCTTGAAATTTCTGGATCAAAAAGTCTCTCTGTGCAATGTATACACCATCAAGTTGTGCTTCATTTGCCGCTTTGAGTAAGACTTCAAGAGGACTTGAAGAGTAAAAGATGACGGGCAAATACACATGATTCGTTTGACGAATACGATTAATTAAATCTGCTCCATCCATGTCGTCCATGTGATAATCAACTAAAAGAATTTCAAGATCAGGATTGTGAATATGCTCATTCAATAAATCGTCATCTGAATTTGTCACAGGTGATATATTGGCGTAAATCCCAAAACCCTCAAGAAATTCTTCAATAGTCCTTCGGTCTTCCGCAATGGAATCAAGATTGTCGTCAACCCAAAGAATATCGTACGAAAGTTTCATGTGTTGTCAAACGATATCGTGACTTTCGCACCATTGTTTTTCGCATTAGAAATCTGAATTATACCGCCAAGATTCAGAACAATCTCGCGGGAATGATTCAGCCCAATTCCTGCCCCCGATGTCGTAGATATACCTTTTTCGAAAAGATCCGAATACTCAAAGCGATCCGTTAATCCGTTGCCATTATCAACAAATTCAATGATTGTTTTCCCGGTGTGCTTAAAAACATTAACATACACTGTATCGGCATCAGCTTTGCCAGAATTGACCAATAAATTGTCAATAAGAAGAGTAGCCTCAATGGGGCGAAATGATTTGATGAGTTGCACCGAGTCTTCGTTAGTAAATCTCATTTTTAGATTCCATGCCGAGAGAATTTCTTTGTAATTTTCGAGATATTCCTGAATAAATTGGATTAGATCTACCTTAACCTTATTGGTCATAAGGTCAAAATCGGCTTTCAATGCAAGCTTCGTAACGTTTCTTATACGATTAATCTCAAAAATGCCCGAGTGAATTACTTCAAGTAAATCTCCCTTTGAATACTGATCAGGATCTTTGCGTTCTCGACGTGCGATACCATCGAATCGCTTCCATAATGAACCTGCAATTAAGTTAATCTGATGATGCAGTTGTAGCATGCGACTTTGATCAACACTACTTTGAAATTCGGCAAATAAGCGACGCTTCTGTTCGGTGGCTAACTTCTTTGTTGCGGCTGCTTCTTTTTTTTCCAATTCTACGGTGGTTTGCTCTTTAGCAGCTAATTCCTTCGCCAGACGACTAATAAATTTTGAGAGATTACGTTTTTCATGTGGTTTGATTTGATCAATAGAGGATCCTGCAAATTTTTCTTTCAATCCTTCAACTAATTTCTCAAATTGCTCTGTCTCCTGATGAGCAATTTTGGAAAGATGTGAGAGATTGATTTTATAATCGATTATACTCTCAGTTGAGGAACGCAGCTTAATAATGGAGTCGATTGTCTCAAATACAGGTCTATGGGTATGCAGATATTCAAACTCGCCAGTAATCAATTTTTCTTCAGTGATGCCGGATCGTTTAATTCGGTCCCAGTCTAGGCCATTAACCACGAATTTTTCCAGTTTTCTCATGATTTTATGGAATAAGCCATACTGCATTGTATCATCAAGCGATGAGGGTACATCAGCGCTTATGGATGTAAGTTCATGGTACGCCGTATTGTGAATCAGTCCTTCTCTACTGGACACCGGAATAAACTGATCTTCAAGGTCATCCACTTGAATGAAGCCAACGAGATCACGGGTACCAAAAAAGCGCATCTGTCCCTGTTGTCGGCGGCGATCAATGCCAAGCCAATCATCCCCTTCTGAGCCATAAGGGAATACTCTGAATTTATTCAAGAAGAAAAAAATAGATCCATATTCAACAGAATGGTATCCAGTATAGCGTTTGAAGAAAGCCTTCGCGGGTTGATTGAGAAAGTAGATAATTGCCTTAATATTCTTGAGTTGAGAATATGAGTTTTTCTCAGTAGATTCAAAGATATAGTCACCATCATGTCGGAGCGATATATGAATTTCGTTTCCGGTTTCATCTATTTTGGCACTGATGGATGATGTTCTAAAACCTAGCAGTTCAAAAATCTTGCTCTCAATGGGACCATTGATCTCATGATCTTGATCAAACCCATGGTGGTAAAGTTCAACTTTAAACCGTTCAGCGGGGGCAATCACAAACTTCTCTAATTCCCGTCTTAGTGACTTGAGTTTATCCTCGGTCCAATCAGATCTTAGATGACTGATGGCAAGTACCGTACCATGATCAAAAGGTTTAATGTTTGTCTGTTGTTGAAATTCTTTGGGTGTGATGAACCTAGCCTCCGTCTCAATGTGTCCAATTTCTATATCACGACTGTCCTGCTCAAAATCAGGCCAGTTGATTTCTAATGTAATGAATTGACCGTTCTTAGCTCGTGTATACAAGATCAGTTTTTTGCCAAGACGGTCACACGAGAATCGTCCAATTCCTTTATTACCCGCATATATTTTAGGGTGATTAGGATCTGCATTTTTGCGAGCGGAATAAGCAATATTGAGCCATTTATATCGTATATCCTCCATGGACATTCCCTCCCCATGATCAGAGATATATAGAATACCCGGTTTATGAAATTTAATGGAAACATGCTCAGATTCTGCATCTCTTGAATTCTTGATCAGCTCAATTATTGCAATGTTGTCATTATTAATGAGACCTCGTCCAATAATATCTTTCAAGCGCGCATGGGCGATAAATCTAAGATTCTTAGATTCGTTCATGAGGCCAATAAATGGAGTAGAGTTTCACCAATTGCTTCGGCCATCAGAGGTGGAACGGCATTTCCAACCTGTGTATAGCGGGGACATTCATGCCTGCGACGATGCCCTCCCGTGGTATATTTCCCTTCAAAATTAAACCAGTCAGGAAATGACTGAAGTCGAGCATTTTCGCGAACCGTGAGAACTCTTGGCTCGTGATAGTGAATCATATCATCAGGAATGGTTGTTACTGTTCCGGCTAGTTTTTCGGGATGCAGTGGTGTAAGAGATTGTTTCTTTAACCCAAATTTCTTACGATCCTCTTTTGACATGCAGACTCCTTTGGGACATTCATGCAAAATTCTCTGGAAACGAGACTGGGTTTCTTTTCGGTGATTTGCAAGACGTAGGCTATTTGGTTCAAAATTTTTACCAACGTCTTGACGCATCAACTGTTGATAAGTGGAGAGAGAATGTTTTTCATCGTAGGGGATCTGGAAGAAGCCAGGTGTATCAACGCTGGATTTAAGTTTTCGATCGTTGATTTCTAAGTCACTTATCGCGTCTCGCACCATCGTTTCTGCGCCAGTGAGTCCTCTTACTTTAAGAAAACGAGGTAATGCGTCGCTTAATGAATCGAAAGGATTATTAAATAATTTGGGCATGTCTCCACGAATGGCAATCATGACGTAACGACTGCGCATCTGGGGTACCCCAAAGGCAGATGCATTCAACATGGATGAATGAACTCTGTAACCATGATCAGAACAAGATTTCAGTAGATTTTGAATCTTTATTGAATAAGGGGAATCCTGATGAGGAAACTTCATGTTAATTCCATTGACATTTTCTAAGAGTACTAATTTTGGCTGAACAATTCTGACCACTGCAATATAATCTTGTATGAGTTCATTTCTTGGATCATTAGGATTACGGAGACCTGCCAATGAAAATCCCTGACATGGAGGTCCCCCAGTGATCATATCAATCTTTCCTTTGAGGTCGTTGAGCTGTTTAGGAAATTGCGTGAGTAATTGTTGGGTTGTCATGGCCCTAAGGGGTAGCCAAGAAGGCCACTTAAAATGCAGTTTTGAATGTTCTTGACAAAAATTAGTGTGAAATGTCTTAAACGCGTCTTCTGATTTTTCAATAGCAAAAACACCATTCCAACCAGACTTGACTAGTCCAAGGGACAGACCACCACAGCCAGCGAAAAGATCAATGAATTTTTTTTGACTCATAAGATGACGGTTGGTAAATCTTGAAGATTTCACGATAACTATGATGCATTAAATCTTGCACCTATAGGATCATGATACTAATTGATTATTCTGAGATAATTTCTACAAAATTAACATCTTTTGATGACTTTAACAGAGATCTTGTAAAAATAAAACTGATCGGACTGATATTAGTGCCTCTTCAACAGAAAGCAACAACAAGGGAAACCACATCGTATCTAAATATATTCATTCCTACACAATTATTGACTTTCTTGGAAAACTCATACTGGAGTCTTCTGATTGACATTAACCGTAAACACTGATCAACCATAAAGTGTAATATCAATTGATGAAATGATATGGTGAACCATGGACATCATGGTTCAAAATCGGGTCAGATTCACCCACTTGCCAACGCATAATAGATCGTCTGCATCTAAGATCACAAGCCTATCATTTCAATCCAATAACTTCTTTGAATCAATTTGCTAGATGGTTAATCTGATGAACATATTCAGACTGATTCCCCAGAATTAACGCTATCTCATCAAGGCTCACATTAGCAACCATATCATCGTTCTTCGGCCATTCCACACGTAACTCTGTGATATATTATCATATAGATTCATTTCTTGTGTCACGAATTAAAAGTTAATTGATCTAAATTAAATCATTTTGAACAGGATGTTATTGAATCACATCAAATTATTGAACACAACGCTGACACTATGAAGAGTCACATGCAGTAAAGTATACAGTAATGAGTTTAGCAATTCGCTGACGCATCATCATAAGGTGCATGATGGGAATTTAGGGAAATATGCTTTAGCACTGTGGGTTCAAGAATCAAATTAGGTCCATAAAGCAACATGCTATTGATGTTTAGCGTTTATGATGTCCGAAGCCATATCTTAATCTGAGCTTACTTCTTGGCATCACTGTATTGAAAACTTATCCCTAAATCATGAATACTCCTGAATCATACAAGTCAATGGCCTCACGCCGTCAATTTCTCCAGACATCCAGTGCGTTTGCACTAGGTTTTGTTGGACTTCACTCTTTGGTTGGTTGTCAAGGTTTTTCAGCGAAAGCTAAGGATAGGTTTGGCCCGCTCATCAGCGATCCAGATGGAGTTATGGACCTGCCCGAAAATTTTACATACAACATCGTTACCCGAATGAATGACTTGATGGATGATGGATTCTATGTACCTGGCGCGGCAGATGGGATGGCGACATTCAAAGGGCATAATGGTGAAACCATCGTGATTAGAAACCATGAAGTCAACTCTAATGCAGATCCGAGTATGGGAGCATTTGGCCCGAATAATGAGCTGATTGATCGCATTGATCCAGCCCTTCTCTATGATGCTGGAGCCGAAGGAAGCCCAGCACTTGGAGGAACAACAACCTTTATTTATGATACGGCTTCACAGCAATTGGTATCACAGTATTTAAGCCTTGCTGGCACCTTGCGTAACTGTGCAGGTGGACCAACTCCATGGAATACATGGATTACATGCGAAGAAACAACTGATCTGGCAGGGAATGGGTTAGCCAAAGATCATGGATATGTCTTTCAGGTTCCAGCAAGTGTTTCTCCAATGATTGCACCTCCAGTTCCAATTCGAGCCATGGGGCGATTCAATCACGAGGCAGTCGCAGTAGATCCAAAGACAAATATCATTTATCAGACAGAAGACGCGCATGATAGTTTGATCTATCGATTTATTCCTCTGGATCCAAATAACTTGGAAGCAGGTGGGAAATTACAGGCTTTAGAAGTCATTGGAATGCCTAGTCTTGATACTCGTAATTGGGATTCACAGACGGTAACCGTAGGATCAATAATGAATGTCAAGTGGATAGACATGGATGAAATTGAGGCTCCCTTAGATGATTTAAGGATTCGGGGTTTTGATCAGGGTGCAGCTAGATTTGCGCGTGGAGAAGGAATGTGGTATGGCAATGATGCGGTCTACTTTGCCTGCACCAATGGGGGGCATGCTAAGTATGGCCAGATTTGGAGGCTGTCTCCTAGCGAGGATACGTTGGAATTATTTATTGAACCCAATGATCCAGGGATGATTGAAAATGCTGACAATCTCACTGTCACGCCTTGGGGAGACCTTATTGTATGCGAGGATGGATCTAATGAGCAATTTCTTGTTGGCGTAACACCAGAAGGAGAATTGTATAAGTTTGCTCGTAATGCTGTAAGCCATTCAGAGCTAGCTGGTGCAACCTTTTCACCAGACGGTACAACGCTTTTTGTTAATATTCAGCACGATGGCTTAACGTTGGCAATTTCGGGACCTTGGACATAAATTAGCCCGTACAATCAATTAAATTTACAGTAAAATCGGGTGAAGATAATACCGAAGAAGTAACAAATAAAGACCTCTGAGTCACGCAGATGGCTCTAATTGATTGGATTAAGATTTGAATAAAACAAACAAATATTCTCAATTTTGAAGGCTATATTTCGAATTCCAAACACGTAATTGAATTTCCCATGACATCCCGACAATGACCTAACAACTTAGAATGAATTGAATGTTAAATTGATTCATATGTTAACCCTCTATTTTGCATTGATGATTACATACCATGAGATTTGAATTCAGTGAGACAAATGCATTCATGGACCATTTGAGTGATAAATTGGACGATCTTTCATGCTGATAGAAGTTTTGAATATCAAGCGATTCAGTCTAATCGTTATATTGCATAAACAATGAAATTAGTCGCAATAGTCCTGTTATGCTGTAATCAAATAATTAATATTGATAATGAGTATTAGAATACTATCTATCCTAGCAACATTTATTATTATATCTGTGACTCCATCTTGGTCGCATGCCCAATTAATTTCAATCACTGGTACAGTTTCAGATGTAGAGACTCGTTTGCCATTATTTGGGGCAAGTGTGCTTCATGTTAATTCAGGGCAAGGAGTTTCTTCTGATGAGGAAGGATATTATTCTCTGGAGGGACTACCAGCGGGCAAAAATTTGATACGCGTATCGTTTACGGGGTATAAAAACTTTGAAATTGAAATTGATCATTCTGGAGAGGAAGTTTATCAATTAGATATTGAATTAATTAGCGGGGTAGATTTAGATCAATTACAGGTAACAGCAAGTCGAAGGCAGGAAAAAATTCTTGATACTCCCGCGTCCATTGATGTTCTGTTAGCCGAAGATATCTCCCATTTAGTGGTGCCTTCAACGGTTATGGCGCTCAAAAATGTTACAGGCATAGATATTGCTCAGACTGGGATTGATCGCAATGAAGTGGCATTGCGAGGATTTAACGATACGTTTTCAGGGGCTACATATATAATGACTGATTATCGTGATACTGGAGTACCAGCGGTCAATCTCAATATTCATAGCATGATGCCCAATATATCAGTAGACATAGACCGGATAGAAATTGTGCGGGGCCCAGGTTCAGCTCTCTACGGCCCAGGGGTTGATTCAGGAGTGATCCATTACATTACAAAAGATGCATTTACACATCCAGGAGTGACGATTGCTCTTAGCGGTGGTGAACAATCTCAATTAAATGTTCAGACACGCATTGCAGAAGTTATCAGTAATCGTATCGGTGTCAAAGTGACAGGTGCTTATTCATCGGCTAAAGATTTTGCACTACAATCCTGCGAAAGCTCTCTATTGATGGCTCAACAGTTTAGTCAATGCCCTGATGAGGCTGATGCTGTGCAGATTTTTGTCGACGGAGAAAGAGATACAGAATTTTATAAGTATGTGGTGACTGGGAATTTAGATTTTCGTGCTGGGAAGAATACTACATTGTCATTGAATGGAGGGGTTTCAGGGCTCAAAGGAGCGTTGTTAAGTGGTGTCGGAACGGTTCAAGCACAGAACTATGGCAGTGCTTATGCACAGGCAAGGCTATCCAGCGGAAGTTTTTTTGCTCAAGTGTATTTAAATCAGGCCAACTCGGGTGATAGTTATGTCTATGGGGGAGCTCCTGTCGTTGATCATTCATCCGAATTATCTATGCAAGCACAGTATGATATCAATTTGGGTGATCGTCAAGGATTAATCGTCGGCGCTGATGTAGAACTAACGCGGCCTGATACAAGGGGCACTGTACTGGGGCGTAACGAATTCAGTGATGGGATTAATGAATACGGATTATATGCCCAGTCAACCACTAAATTGACCAATAGACTTGAATTGACTCTTGCATTACGCGGAGATTATAATAATGTCCAAGATAAAATTCAGATTAGCCCACGATTTGGGTTGGTGATGAAACCTGCACTTAATTCTAGTTTCAGACTCACCTATAATAGGAGCTATTCATCGCCATCAGCAACAACCAACTGGGTAGATTTGGTCGTTGCATCTCTGCCTGGGGATCTAAACGTCCGCGCTAGAGGGTCAGCAAATACCTTTAACTTTGCACGAAATCCTGATTATTTAAAATTGGGTGCAACAACGGATCTGGTTGCTTCCAGTTTAATCCCTGCATTTCTGGGTTCGCCAACGCCTGTCGGAATCAGTACCGGGATAATTTATGATTTTATGTACCAAGGGCTAGCGGCAATACCAGATGAAGAACTTGGTGATCAATTACGGAGTGTCGGGTTGGATGTACCTCCTGCATTAATTGGACTTCTTAAAGCTGCATTGAGCCCTGAATCAATAGTTGTTGATGGATTTAGCCCAGGCGTTTTGGGATCCTTGAATTTAAGTACGCTACAAATTGAAACCGGATTGAGTGATTTAGAAGATTTGAATCCTGCACAATCAACGATATCTCAGGTCATTGAGTTAGGATATAAAGGAATCATCAATGAGAATGTCCTATTCGCCATTGATGCCTATTATTCAACCAGAAAAAATTTCTTGGGGGGCCTTCAAGTTCGTACGCCGTTCGTATTAGTTCCAACCTTAACGCAAGACCTCGCCCGAGATATTTCCAACGGAATTACTAATAACACCATCATTACAAATGCCCTTGGGCTCTTTGGACTCACTCCCGAAGAGGCGGGGCAACTTCTTGTGGATGTCGCAGGTACTGCTCTACCAGGTCCAACAACGCCAATTGCGATTGTACAACCAAATGAGAATAACCCAGGAGAAGGAAAGTCACCAGAAATTATGTTGTCGTATCCTAATTTTGGAAGCGTTGCTTATTTCGGTGCAGATGTTTCTGTTCAAGCGATCCTATCCCCAGCATTGACGGTGTTTACCAATGTATCTTGGATCAGTGACAATTACTTTGATCATATTGAATTAGGTGAAGAGCAAGAAGATCGAGAATTATCAATGAATGCGCCAACGATAAAGGTTAAATTTGGAGGTCAATATAACCTTGAATCTGGGTTCTCAATCAATGCGTCGGGGCGTTATATAGATGGCTTTCCTGTTATTTCAGGGCAGTACAGAGGCGATGTACCGTCCTATTTGATCATGGATATTGGAGCCGGCTATGGAATTAATTCATCACTCAGGGTTGATCTCGGAATCAATAATGCATTGGACAGTAATCACAGGGAGTTTGTTGGTGCACCTAAACTCGGTCGAACGGCAACTGCACGCCTAACCTACACCACAGGATGGTAGATTACAATTATTATCTAGCTGAATGTATTGTCAGTACTATGTAACAAAGAGACTGTCTAAACATCTTCTTATATCATTGAATCAATCCATTAAAAATGAGTTTTGTTATGATTAATACCCATCGTTCTAATTGATTGAAATCATCGTATTGAATAACTAACGTTTGTGTTTAGATGCAGGACATATTATTGAGTCTTACACGAGACGATTACAGCTATATCATCAAGATTATTCAGGGCCCTTTTGATCAATGTTCTCACCTCAAAGCCCATCTAATGAGTGTGGAGTCAAGTGATCATCGCAAGGCGTTGTGTGAGGGAATTGAAGAAAAAATACGTTACTTGGGAAGTAGCAACATTGCATATTTTTCTCGCAGGACTTTAGGTATAGAACCTGGAGTGGATTTTCGTTACATGATTCGTGACACGGCAAGATTTTTGAAAGTACCGTTGGCGAATCAAGGGACTGAAAGAGAGATGCTTATCAAGTTAGTTCACCTCTATGCCGTAGACCAGTTCTCTCAACTCTCACTTGTTGAGCAACAGCAAATGCTTGAATCGCTTGGGGTTGAGCGTAAGCGTGCGATGGATTTCTTAAAGAAAGCAGGTGGTTTTTTTGCATTACCTGTTTTGATACAAGCCCTTGGGAGGCTTGTTGTTGAAGGACTCATCAAAACACTGTTATTTGGATGGACAGCCCGCTTGATAGGAGTTAATCTGACAAACACAATTTTTTCAATTATGTTTGCTCGGATTCCCTGGTGGATCAACACAATAATTCCTGGGGCGTGGTCAATCTCCATTGGGCTAACCGCATTGCAGATGCAGGGACCTTCACGACAAAAGACCGTTCCTATTTTGCTGTACCTTGGGTTACGTTGTATAACAATAGATGACCAAAAGAAGTATGATCAAAATTCAATCAAGGAACCAAATTGATTGAAATACAAATAAGCCATTTTGCCCTGTAGCTCAATTGGCAGAGCGCCTGGCTCTGGACCAGGAGGTTTCAGGTTCGAATCCTGGCGGGGCAACACGTTTATTTCAAGGTCACTACTAAGAAACTAGCAAATGATTCTTCAGAAAAATTTGGTCGTTGTTGTGTGAACAGTTGACTGATTGCTCCATCAAGATATAACGCATTCACTGCTTTGATCACGTCTTTGAACCATTTCGCAAAGCCATAAAAATTTACCGCTCCGTTGCTGATGGCAATGACTGCAACTCCCTCAGCAGTCACTCCGATTCCACTTCTTAAACGGCAATTCTTTGAACCCGGAGTAAATTCAGGATGAATATTTTGATTCTCAATGAGTAGAGGCCCCGATTGAAGCGCATATTCTACTTCTGGTGATTGCTGATGAAAGCGTGATGATTCAAGGATGCCGAATTGATGGTTAGTGACATAAAAGACCCCGTTAGGTTTTAGATAGAAATTCCCGTAACCATCTTCAAGGTTTAATGGACGTAACTCAGAAGCATTTTCCACAAAGAGACCTGTTGGAATCAACTTTGGTTCAAAAATTCCCGCATTAGCGACAGCAATGACCTCAAGCCCTTCATTCTCTATCCAAGTGACAACATTCTCAATCGTCTTGAAGGGTTGATTAGTGGTGGGATTTTTCCAGTGTAGACTGATTTGATGTATATCAGGATCAATCTTAACGGTATCATAGGGATTTGCGGTATCAAGGCTACAGGGCTGATTTTGTATAGACTGTCTAATAGCACTACATCCACTGAGAAGCAGGGCGACAAGGAAGAGCCCCCTATGGTAGGATTTGCAATGCCAGAACATAGACTGTGTTGTCACTTGAATGACGGACAACACTCTAAATTACAATTGAAATTGCTTCTTTATGTTTTGAAGGAACGGCTCGTCTTCAAGAGAGCGTCTAGCCGCAATGTATTGATGGGCATCTTCGCCAGCGAGGTAACGTAATTGGGATGAACCATCGGTTGCAGCTTCATAAATGACCTCTGCAACTAACTGCGGGGGAGATGCTTGGACTGCCATATCTGGATTCTGCCATACACTCAATAATTTGGTGATAAGCTCCTGATATTCTTCCATCTCAGGATTGACCTGAAAATCAAAAGATCGCCCAGCAAAATCCGTTGCAATCATTCCTGGTTCAACAATTTTGATCCTGACACCAATTTGTTCAGCTTCAAAGGATAAGGCCTCTGAAATGCCTTCAACGGCAAACTTTGTTCCGTGATAAAGACTTCCTAAAGGGAAGGTCATTTTTCCACCGATGGAAGAGATATTGATGACGATTCCCGATTGACGGCTTCGATAATGAGGAAGAATCGCTCTCGTGACATCAAGTAATCCAATGACATTCGTATTAAATTGACGCACAATATTTTCTCTTGGAAATGATTCCAGAGGTCCAAAAGCTCCATATCCGGCGTTATTGAGGAGGACATCAATCTGGCCGAATTGATCAATTCCTTTCTGGATTGACTCGTCAATGGAGTCAAGGTCAAGGACATCAAGCTTGGTAATGAGAACATTATCAAGATCGGTTAACTCGTTCTCATTTTGAGGGGACCGCATGGTCGCAATGACATTCCATCCTTGATTGTGAAAATGAAGTGCAGTGGCTTTGCCGATTCCGGTACTTGATCCAGTAATTAAAATTGTTTTACTCATAAGAAATTTGGGGATAGTGGTTAGTAAGTAAGAATGACCGTGTTAGAGACAGGATCATTACTGAGATTGATTCATGTTATATGCCGTGAATGAAATCATGCCAGAGAATCAAGTGCAATAAATGGAGGTGTCTCTTAAGTCTCATCTTTAACTACAATGAAGTTTAGTTGATCAGATGGCCTCATTAAATCACACCTATACCCTTTCATATAAAGTAGATAGAATTATTTCCATCCTGTGGTATAAGTTAGCCGAACATTCGCAGTGCGTCCCAGTTTGGGAGCTCCCACAAATTCACGATGATTACTATCTGTGGCATTGTTGATGCCTAAATCTAGACGTATTGCAGGACTGAATACATAGCCTGCACCCAAATCTAAAATAAAGTAAGATGGCACATCACCTTCATAGGGGCCAGATCTTACAGGAAAGCCTTTCACATAACGCCCTCCTAGATTCACATTAAATCCTTGTTGACTTTCATACTGTCCTCCTAACTTAAACTTAAAGCTAGAGGCATTCAATGCAATCACGCGGTCTTCAAGTTCTTCGCCCAATTCGGTATGATCAAAAAAGTCATCGCTGACCCATGACATATTTCCGAACATGGAGAACTCGGGGGACAGTAGAATCTGTACAGATAAGTCAGCACCAAAATAGTCAAGGTTGCCAAAATTCGGATAAGATAACATCATTTCAGGTGTCATTCCGACTCCCGGATTATTTTCATTAGGTTGCACAATGGCAATAGGGGTTTGAGGGGAGGGGAGGGATTGTCCTGCAACATCTACTAATAATTGAGCGACTTGTTCTGGAGTGACACCAAACAATCCGAGAGCGGCAGCCAGGGTTGTATTGTTGGTGACACCCGTAGTAATATCTCTAATTAAATCCTGTGATAATTGTGGAACTAAGACAAAAGGGGTTCTAACTTGCAGAGCACCCTGAAAATTTTTCTTTTTTGCATAATATATATCGGCAGCAAGGACCAATTTCTCACCAATTAGTCCTTTATATCCAACCTCATATGTTTGAGAGATGGTTTGTTTGAGAGGAGGGGCATCTAACAAATCTGATACATTGAGATCTATGTTTAATGTGCTGAGGTTTAAGGAGCCAAGAACTCCAGAACTAAAGCCTTCAACAACCGTTGATTCGGGGCCTAATAATTGTTTCAACGTTGCAATCAAAGGGACGGGAATATTGAGTCCAGCCCCAGCGAGGAGTAGTGCGATATCCTTGTCAGGTATCGCCACGAGTTGTTGATGTAAAAGACTATAAATGAGTCCTGTGCTGATTCCAGCAGGGGTATCAGCTCCTAAGAATCCTGGGATCAGGCTAGATGCGACCAGATCCGTTGGTGCCCCCAAAGCCAGATAGTCAGGGTTGCGCAAGTAAGTGAAGCCCGTCGCGGCACCTCGTCCCCGTACATTAATTCCACCAGGGAGTTGAGCAGCGACTAAATCAAGCCAATTACTTGTGGCTGTGGGAGAGGAAAAGCTACGATTGTACGTTGCACGGATGCTGGACCTCGGAGAAGGTTTTACAACAAGTCCAATGCGGGGAGATAACTGAACAGTTTCAACAACATTATTGTAATCTCCACGCAGTGCGAGTGTCAACTCAAGTTGATTGGTAATTTTTGAAGTTGATTGTCCATAGACTCCATATTCATTAATATTATCATTGTCTTCGTTGCGTCCAAGAACTGTACCTCTGGTATCTGGGCGGGTCAAGTCAAAATCAGCTCCTAAGATGAGTGATTGCCATGAGCCTAATTGAAGGTCGTACTGGGCTTGCATCACGTATTCATTTGAATACTCGACGACGGGGTCTCCACCATATACATAGCTCCTGCCAGAGTTGTTTACATTCGTATAAAATTGGGCAAATAATCCTCCACTTGAGAGCCTTGCCTGAACAAAAGAGTAGTTAAAATCTATGGCCTGTAGGGTTCCAATTCCACTCAATACTGTTCCTGAAAACTGGCCAATTCCTCCATTGAGTGATAATTGTGTCCGTTCTCCCAGTTTAAAATCTATATTCGTATTCACGGTAAATTTTTTCTGATCGGTATCTCGCTCGCCATCCACGAATATCTGTACTGCATCGTCTACATCTGGGCATTGATTAAACTGCTCTAATGCAAGAATCTCAGAAGAGCAGCTTTCAAGTTCAAAATCGTTTGCTTCTGAGTAGGAACCCGTCACTTTGACACCCACAAATTTTCCGAATGTTTCTGCGACACGCCACTCTATATTCGCATATGAACGTGCGCCACCACTTAGAGCAATCGTCGCGCCAGGGTGCGAAAAAGCATCTTTTGTGATGTAATGAATAACTCCTGAATCAACTCCAGGCCCGTAGAGCGCAGAGCCGGGGCCTCTGACGATCTCTACTCGATCAAGATCAACAGAAATGTTTGGCATAACAGAGTGAAGATTGACCCCTAATGATGCTGTACCTGCATCACGATAATCTGTCATGATCAGCGTTGCTCCACTAAACACATTTGAAAAACCTCTCAAGACAACCTCATGCCGATCAATACCAATTTGGGCAATATCTAATCCTGTTACATTACGCAGAGCCGTGATCGTTGATGGCCCAGTTTTTTGGGTTAATTCTTGTGATAGGATGATATCTGTGGATGCGGGAGCATCCAGAATTTTTTCTGGTCTGCGGCTGGCAGTGATTAGAACTTGTTCTAAACTCACACCGCTGACCATCTGAACATCCAAAGTATAGGTTTCTGATTCGGATAACGTAACAGTCGTTTCATAGGATTGATACCCAGTATATGTGACTCTGATTAAACTGGTTCCGGTAGGAATTTGAGTAAGTGAATACGCACCGGATGAGTCGGTTGCTGTTCCTAAGCCAGAATTCACATGAATGATAGTTGCACCAGCCAAAGGCATCCCATCTTCGGAGTCAGTAACATCGCCTGAAATGGTTTGAGCATATCCCCAATTTGTAATCATAAACAGTGCACATGTAATGATGGTGCTTTGGAGAGTGATATTGATTTTCATTAGTATATCGATTGAAAAATGAAATTGTTGTAAGGTAGTCGCAGAGTCTTTTGCGATTCATTACATTAGTTTAGCAGTAAACAAAGACTTTTATCTTGACGTGTCTATTTTATAGCGTGTAATGGGGAAACATTGAGTCATGCAAGTTATGCGTAAATATACAAGATCTTATTGAATTCATCAAAGTTGATCAAGACCGCTTATACTAAACAATGTCTCATGCAGCGAGTAATAAAGGGTCACTTTGTGCCCATAGAGGGTAATTTAAAAATATAAAATAAAAATTTTATTAGCATGTTAGAAGTTGGAGATCAAGCGCCAGATTTTGAGGGAATCTCAACTACTGGAGATGTTCTTCGTTTAAGCGACTATTCTGGTTCCAAGGTTGCACTATATTTTTATCCTAAAGATGACACATCTGGATGTACAGCAGAAGCCTGCAGTATTCGGGATCATTGGCAAGAGTTTGAAAAATCTGGAATCATTGTGATTGGTGTTTCAGCTGATTCCGCTGAGTCCCATCAGAAATTTACGACCAAATATGATCTGCCATTTACCTTGTTGGCCGATACAGATCAAGAAGTGATTAATGCTTATGGGGTTTGGGGAGAGAAAAAGATGTATGGTAAGACATTCTACGGCATAAAACGTACAACTTTTTTGATCGACGAATCAGGTAAGATAGTCAAGAAATTTAAGCGCCCCAAGACTAAAATTCACGGTACTGAAATTCTTCAAGCTTTTCAAGAATTGAGTTGATCTACTGCAATGGTGCTGAAATCATTTCACCAATCAAGAGTCTTTAACTCTCGTTGATAATACATATCGCAGTAGAACAATTGCGGTTCTACTACATTTTGAGTGGAAACGATTGATTTTGGTTCCACCACATTTATTTTTTTTCATACACGATACATTTATAGAATCCTTGTTGCTTCACTCACTAGATTAGGATCTCGCTGGCGATCACAATGTGGAAATAGATATGAGTCTACATCCAGTAGATGTTAATGTATAGAGTTTACAATGCATTATTTATCCACAGTCCAATGGAAAAAGCGAGAAGATGAGGAAAATCAAGAGATCAAAACTATTGGGAGAGGATACAGAAGATTGAAAACTTCCGCATTGCTATTCTCTTTTTCTGCGGAGGTGTGGACCTCTACGCACACGATTCGTGATAGAACTCTTTTTTTGCACCCCGCATACGCATATTGCATCCTACTAACCCATCATTGATTCAAGCTAATGCTTGTTGTACTGGGGAATGCTGATGATAGCAAACCTGCTTTGAGGGATTGAACCCAGCACTACGCTGTGTCTTGTTCGTCCGATCTTATTTTGAATTAGTCACTAGTGAGTTTAGTAACCTATGTTTTATGTTGAACCGTAATGAGACTCACTTAATCTTTTACAGGAAGTTTCCAAAAACAATTGTAATCTTGACTTTGTAGTGATTAGTAAAAAGCCCTTTTGTTCGTAAGTGGGTAAATATTTTCCATTTCCACGAATGGAGATGATCAAGGCTTGACTGGATAGAGTAATTCCAAAATATCTTTTTCAAGATATTGAAGCATTCTTCATCCCATCTTCGTAAAACATGGTTCAATTGAATCTCTTGCAAACCCATCAAGCAACTCTAAAAAAGGCGTTTCAACTGCTGCATGGCAATATTATTACTTACAGTCGGAGATTTTACAAATGCCTCTTATGAGACCGTTGTGGGTTTGGAAATTCATTGTCAACTGTTGACGGAGTCCAAAGCATTTAGCGCGGACTCAGCGGCATTTGGGGCCCCACCGAATCAACATGTTGATTATGTGAGTCTTGGACTTCCAGGTACATTGCCAGTTCTCAATGAGAAAGTAGTAGAATATGCCGTTCGTCTTGGATTAGCACTTAATTGCACGATCGAAGAGCGCAGTGTTATGGCGCGAAAACATTACTTCTATCCGGATCTTCCAAAAGGATATCAGATTTCGCAATTTGAAAAGCCAATCTGTGTTGGAGGTCAATTGAATCTGAGCGGAGGCAGGAAGATAGGTGTAACCAGAATACATATTGAGGAGGATGCAGGAAAATCCTTGCATGATCAAGACCCACATCAGACTCTCTTGGACTATAATCGCTGTGGTGTTCCACTTCTGGAAATCGTGTCTGAACCCGATTTGCGCTCTGGCTCAGAGGCCAGCGAATACATGCATAAAATCAGGCAATTAGTCCGATACCTCCACATCAGTGATGGTAATATGGAGGAAGGGTCCATGAGATGTGATGCCAATGTCTCAGTTCGTTTGCAGGGATCCAGTGCTATGGGTACCAAGACAGAAATTAAAAACATGAACTCATTTAGACATGTAGAGCGGGCTATAGATTACGAAGTTCAGCGCCAAACCTCTTTACTTACAAATGGAGATGAAGTGATCCATGAAACTAGACTCTGGGATAATGACTCTGGGAAAACTTATTCTATGCGCTCCAAGGAAGAGGCCCATGACTATAGGTATTTTCCTGATCCTGATTTGCCGCCTGTTTTGGTGACTGATGTGACAAAACAAAGGATCTTTAAGAGTATGCCCAAACTCCCTGATGAACGTTATCGGGAGTATATTGATGATTACGCTTTGCCTGAATATGATGCACAAATCCTCACCGATGAACGTTCAGTGTCTGATTATTTTGAAGATACCATGAAGGCATTTCAGTTGATGAACACAAATCATTCCGTTGCAGATCAAGCAAAAGCAGTGTCTAATTTTATTATGGGAGATGTTTTGAGGACTTGTAGGGAAAGAATGATTCAGATGGAAAATTTTCCGATTCAGCCGAATCGCTTAGCTCAATTAGCAAATTTACGATTATCTTCTACGGTCAGCTCCAGTGGAGCACAGTCTCTATTTGAAACCATGATTACCGATGACCGGTTACCCGAAACAATCGCTCAGCAGAATAATCTGATTCAGGTGTCTGATCGACAAGAATTACAACCAGTTGTAGAGGATATCTTGAATCAAAACCCAAAACAGGTTGCCCAATACTTTGGGGGAAAAGAATCAATCATTGGGTTTTTCATTGGACAGGTAATGCGACAGTATGAAGGCGCTCCTGATCCGAAACTTGTACAAACTCTAATTAGAGAAGAACTAACTCGACGTGCGCAATGAAGCATTCATTTTTTCGTGTGCAATGGATATTATTTCACGCAATCATTGCAATTACTTTTCTGTCCTGTGCTCAAGCAGAGCAAACACCCTCGCAGGAGATTCGGAGTATCTTTGAGGGAACTTTAAAGATTCACGGTGACATTGATTTGTCAACGGATTATAGTGGATTTGAAGTACTTGTCGCGCGAGATATGCAAGGAGAGCCTGACACACTTGGATATGCAACCAGTGATACCACCGGATATTTTTCTATGGAGGTCACTGCACCGCAGCGTGGGGTCTATAGCCTTGTGATTAGCCGAATTGGACAGATTCAGGCATCGGGCCAGATTGCTATTGCGCATGGAGATTCTGCGTTTATGGTCGCATCATTTCCCCTGCGTGGGCAAAATATTCGTATTCGATCACAAGAAAATGCATCTCTCCATGCCTATCAAAATATCCGTGTACAGCATGAGAAAGCTTTAGTAGAGCTCGTTCAATCGGAAGATTATGATGATCAGAATGTACTTCGTCAAATCGTACAAACGACCATGATTTTGTGGAACTTACAACAGACTTTCCCCAACACTATGGGGAGCGAACTTGCTTCTGCTGAGGCAATCATTATCGGTGAGGGTTGGCAGGATTCCGTAACTGTTGATAGGATGCGTCAACTTCCAGGTTCTAACCCACGTTACTCAGAGGCAGCACGCAGTGCACGTCGGTCAGAGTCAAGACTCAATGGACAAACGGCGACATTGGTGTTTCTGGATGAGTTGTCTGAGCGTGCTGATACGGAGTTACAGCGTGCAGAGATAGCATCGGAAAGGGTCATCTCCCATATGGACAGTATGGAATTTGATCTTGCCCTAGTTCATGCGCAGATGATGCAAGCGAAGTACATAGATTTACAGTGGAGCACCTGGGCTGAGAGGACGGTCTACGAAATTCAAAATCTTCTACCTGGAATGGATGCTCCCAATTTTACAGTGGTGGATATCAAAGGTAATAGAATCGGTCTGGAGGATTTTAGTGGCAAATATGTAATCCTAGAATTCTATCAACCCCAGGATGATGTATTTCAGCGCGAATTACCAGGCCGTAACGATTTGGTCGTAACATTAGGGGAGAAAATAGAGATTGTATCCATTTCGATGCAGCCAGATACATTGGTAAATGAAGCGTTTTTTGAAGAGCGGGATATAGTTGGGCATCATGTATATGTTGGAGGTGATATTTCTCAGATATATAATATAAATTTGCTACCAACCCGATATTTAATTGATCCTGAGGGAAGATTGATCAATAAGTACATAGGTGGGGCAATGGCAGCGATCTATGAATACATGATTGATCTTGTTAACTAACCGTCTCATGGTTTATTAGTCTGAGATTCATCCAACTTACCAGTTGAATCATTTCACACACCATCCGACAATACCTTGTATGCGTTCTGAAAATATCGCGACAATGAAATGACTGACATAAAAACATCATAATTTTGACCAGTCCTAGCACTCTACAATTTGAGGAATGCCGCCTCAATATTGGATCGTGATCGTTTTCAGACCACAAACTGTATGTAATGACTCACGAAAGTGCACCATCATATCAAAGCCTTTACTTTCCGCGGATGTGGATGAAATAAAGAGTGATGCAGTGATGTGAATTAATTTGATTTAGACGGCTTGATTCCAAGCTCTAAAATGGCTAGTTTAACGTACAATTGTCTTGAAGGAAAGTAAGTTGGTAGAATTGCTACTGGAAATTTCTGAAATTAATTGCGTATAATTGATCCGTTGTAGCTTATTGAGAATGTTGAAGTGTATAACTCCATCTTCGTATAAACTTTACGATAAGAATAAATGTTGATTGCAGGAAATTGGAAAATGAATACAGAGGCCAACTCAGCTGTAGAGTTGACTCATGAGGTTATGCAACAGGCTAGTGAGGCTTCACCGGTGCTGGTTGCAATATGCCCCCCCGATCCACTCCTTGTATTGGTGAATCGTAGCTTAAAAGAAAGCCGAGTTCGACTTGGTGCTCAGAATATGCATTGGGCTGATTCTGGAGCCTTCACTGGTGAAACATCGTCTAGTATGCTTCAATCGGTTGGTTGCCACTATGTGATTCTCGGTCATTCTGAGCGACGCCAGTATTTTGCCGAGACCGATCAAGAGGTTAGTAAGAAAGTAAAGAAAGCGATCCAAAGTGGTCTCATTCCAATCATTTGTGTTGGAGAGAAATTGGATCAGCGTAAGTCTGGGAAAGAGCAAGAAGTTGTCGCACACCAAGTAAAGTACGCTCTTGAAGGAATCACTGTAAAGTCATCAAATGCAGTTGTGATTGCTTATGAACCTGTCTGGGCCATCGGTACGGGAGAGACGGCAACTCCAGAACAGGCTCAGGAAATGCATTTGTTCATTCGGGGGCTTGTTGAAAAACAGTTTGGCAATTCATTAGCCGCAGGAATACACATTCTGTACGGTGGGAGCATGAATCCCACAAATGCTAAGGATCTCTTGAGCCAGCGTGATGTAAATGGTGGGCTGATCGGAGGTGCAAGTCTAAAACCTGATTCCTTTGGTCAAATTATTCAAGTGGCTAAGGAAGTGTCCTGATTCTCTTTGTAAAGGATCTCAACTTGAAACCCAAAGGCATAGAGACAAATCTAAGTGAAATTGATTTGAACACACCTGTTACAGGTCATTTAGAGTCGTCTTTAGAAGCCTTAGCCTTTTTATCATCTTCAGATTTGGCCGTATCTTTATTGGTTGATCCTTCCTTTTCATCCGAGGATTTAGTTTCTTTTGGAGCAGGTTTAGATACATAATCTGTCTGATAAAACCCGCTCCCTTTGAGGATAAATCCTGTCCCGCCACTGATGATTCGTTCAACTGGCTGACCAGTAGTGGGGCATTCAGTAAGAGGATCGTCGGTAATGGGTTGAACGATTTCAAAAACAGATCCGTCAGCGCGTTTATAGTCGTAGGTTGGCATCAATAAGAATTATTCTGTAAAGTGATGCATGTAAAGAATTAAGGCGGAAAATGTTCCGATTTAGTGTGTGAGTCAATGAGGGCTTTATAGGTCGCATCCGCCACCAGTCCACGAACTCCTTGAAATCTATCATAGTGATCGCGGGATGGATAGACACGGTTGGTAAGCAGAATAATCCAAGCCTGAGTATCTGGGTCAATCCATAATGATGTTCCTGTGAAGCCAGTGTGCCCATAGCTTCTTGGCCCAAAGTATTGACCTGCGGAAGATTCTTCCAGGGATGAACCGCGAGTATCCCATCCTAAGGCCCGATTACTGATTGTTGAATCAACTACATTGGTGAAGTAATCAACGGTTTCAGGTTGCACAAATTGATGTCCATTATACAGCCCTCTCTGTACCATCATGGTTGCAAACTTTGACAGATCTGTTGCAGTTGAAAACAGCCCCGCATGACCTGCAACTCCACCTAAAATCCATGCATTTTCATCGTGAACCTCCCCCTGAATCAGTCGATGGCGAAAGGATGTATCGATTTCTGTAGGGACTACGGTGGAGTCTGTTTTGCCTGTAGAGAGAAATCCTGTAGACTGCATACCTAAGGGTTGAAAAATGTGTTCATTACACCAATCACCAAACCGAGTTTGAGTGATTTTCTCGATGATGAGACCGAGGATAATCATTCCATAACTGCTGTATTGTGAGGTTTTACCGGGCTCGGCAATTAGAGGCATTGTGAGGATTGAATCAATCAGCGACTCTCGCGAATAGACCCCATCTAAGTGAAGGGGGCGCCATCCAGATAACCCACTTGAATGAGAAAGGAGGTGTTGAATTGTGATCGCATTGCGTTCGGGAGAATCAAATTCTTCTAGATAATTTGAGACGGGAGTGTCTAAGTTCAATTTACCCTGATCAAATAAAAGCATCACAGCAGTAGTAGTTGCAATTACTTTAGTGAGGGATGCCACATCAAACACGGATTCTGCATAAATTTTTTGCAGAGAGCGATAGGTATGACTTCCATAACCAGTGATCTTTACAATATCTGATCTTTTTCCTAATGCAACGGCAGCGCCTGGGAACGCCTCAGCAAGGATATATCGGATTAAGATTGAATCAATGTTCGCTAACGCATCATGATTTACAATGACTGAATCTGAAAGCCCCATCTCGGATGATTGAATCATTGGAAATTTGAGAAACTCAGATTCAGGTGTGGGAGGGCTAGTACGGCACGCCGATAAAATCAAGGATCCAACCACAAGTACTGGTAAGGTTTTCAGAAGAGGTCTCATTTAGAATAAGAATACACTAATGGATTAGTTGGAATGTGTTGGGAAGCGAATCTTTACGAGCATATTCTGATAGAGATCTCCCACTCAACCTTTGAATGATGTTTAATTTTGAGGATGTTTAATTGGCCAATACAATGATTCATAGATTGCATCTGCAATCAATCCCCGGACTCCAATAAAACGATCATACCTGTATCTTGTGGGATACACACGATTGGTAAGTAGGATTGCCCAAGTTTTTGAATCGGGATCAACCCACAATGATGTACCAGTGAATCCTGTATGTCCATAGCTTCTTGGTCCAAAGTATTGCCCTGCTGAAGAAGGCTCACCATTGAGATTTCGAGTATCCCATCCAAGTGCACGGGTACTGAATGCTGTATCGACGGCTGTTGTAAAGAGGTCGATCGTTTCGGGTTTTAAAAATGGTTGGCCATTATGAATACCGCGGAGCGTCATCATTTGGGCAAATTTGGAGAGGTCAATTGCGTTTGAAAATAATCCAGCATGCCCTGCTACGCCTCCCAAAATCCACGCGGTTTCATCGTGCACTTCCCCTTGAATGAGACGCTGACGAAACGATTCATCCACTTCAGTCGGGACTACAGTTGAATCTGGTACTCCAGTGCTACGAAACCCTGTTGAGGTCATATCTAGTGGATTAAATATATTTTGATAGCACCACTGGTCAAACGGTTCGCCAGTAATTTCTTCAATGGCGTAGGCAAGAGAAATCATACCAAAGTCACTATATCTGTATTCTTCACCAGGCTCTGAAATCAAAGGAGTAGAGAGGATTGAATCCAATACAGTCTCTCTGGTAAAAACTTCATCCTCATGGAAAGGCCGAAAGGCGGGTAGTCCACTGGTATGTGTCAGTAAATGACGAACCGTGACGAACTGTCGTTCTGGGGTATTGTAGGCCTCAAGGTATTGAGAAACGGGGGCTTCAATATCTATCTGCCCGCTCTCATAGAGTAGCATGGTGGCCGTAGTTGTAGCCACTACTTTAGTCAGAGATGCCAGATCAAACAGTGAATTCGGTAACATGCGTTTTCCAGAGGTATATGTGTAATGGCCGTAGCCATTCATTTTGATGATTTCAGATTCGGTTCCCGCGGCAAGAACTGCACCAGGGAATGCCTCGGCCAAAATGTAATCACTTAGGATAGAATCTATTTCTGCAAGTCCTTTCGGATACACAACGGTTGGTGAATCTGGAATTATAAATGCAGGGGAATCAGAAATAAAGACGGACACCATCTCGCCTGATAGGTTGCCTGTGGCAGGGATGGATGTCTCTAAGGTTGACCGACACGCACTAAGGGCGAGGGTTGGAATCATCAGTACATATATAATCCAGCGCATTGAATTGATATTTTTTGAGTGAGAGTTATTATATTTCATAAAATTACCTTAAAAATTTTTAACATGCCAAAAATAACTGTTCCAGGATATAGCACATTTGAAATAGAATCTGGAAAACGACTCGTCAATGCATTGCGTGACAATGGGGTTGATTTAGGGCACCGCTGTGGAGGATATGCTAAATGTACTACGTGTCGAGTAGAGATTCTTGAAGGAGAGCCACAAGTGATTTCAATGGCCGAGCAAGAAAAGTTAAGTGAAGCCAAGTTACTGGGTGAAGTTCGCCTTGCGTGTCAGATTATCGTTGAGCATGATATGACGCTCAAGCCCCTAATGATTGTAAGTGAGATGGGATGGGATGGTCCAGGAGAAACGCCAGAAGAAACCGTGACACCAATCCCTGATTGGATTGATTACTCGCCTGATCAGTCATAGTAATTGATTCATTGATGCGATTTTCGGTTTCAGATATTCTCAGGTTCTGAGAATTTCTCACGGTGAGTGAGGAATCTATAACTTTAGATTCAGATGGGTCTAATTCTAATCGGTTCATTACTCTGTGTAATGAGAAAATCTTTAACCGATGAGTTGTTATACCGTCAATAGGTTATCACCAAAGGCTCTATTTAGTACCCAATAAGTGTCAGAAGCCAGTGCATCGGAAGATAAGATGAGTTGATCTTCTGAATAGAAATCTACGAAGCTGTCAATGGTCTCCTCCTTCAACATGGCATCAAGGCAAAGCAATGCGTCTTTACCATTGCCAGACAGTCGGTATACTGTATTGTTTTTAAATTCTTCGGTAATTGGTTTAAGTTCAAAAAATAGACCATAACCGTTTTTCAATGAAATTTCGGTGATGATATTGAATAAATCATTATCTCTGAAAAGGGCAACCTGTTTACTAGCTAGCAGATTCTGACGCAAAGCATCACCGTTTTGAGTTTTTGACAATGAGGGATTGTACTGAAAAAGATTTTCTCTAATATAACTTTCGGTTAAAGAGTAAACACGAAATCCAACATCAAGAAACATAGATCTTCCATCAATTAAACGATTTCCAGCTTTATTCAAGCGATCAATGCATAAATCAGAAATCGTCTTATATCCTGACTCCGAAGCAGGATGTTTCTCATCAATAATTTCTGGGATTTGGATTAGAATATAGCGTAAATCTTTATTTTCCTCAGAGTTCATGTTCATAATGGCATGTCCAGTTGTACCAGACCCTGCAAAGAAGTCCATCGCTATATCTCCATCATCAAGAAATCCGATCATTAAGCGCTTTGCCACCTCAACTGGTTTGGGGTTATCAAAATAGATTCCCCATTTTTTAAGTGAATGTTCGTCACTTGAACCATAATGGAGTAAAGAAGAAAGTTTCTCCGTCAAATTATCATCAAGAATATATTTACGTCGAGGCTGAGTGGTTTCATCCTTGCCAAAAACAATTTGATTCGTTTCAAGAAGCATCTTCATCGTTTTTGGAGGATTCCGCCATCCTTTTGTAGGAACTGTACAAGGCTTTCCTGAGACGGGATGCTTTAAGGGGATGAAGTATTGAGGTGGAGCTTTTTGGTTATTTGGCCAAGCCATTGACACTGAACTAAATACTTTTCCAGTGTCATCAATATACCTATATGCGGATTCACCACCGGAGATAGATGCGCCTTGCTTATCCAGCCATTTCTGATAATCTCTATTGGCATGATCAAGAGTATAAAGCTCTTCATGTTGATGTGTTTTTTCTAGTTCAAGTAGTTTTAAAGCCTCCAATACGCTAGGGGGGATCTGTTTGGTACCTACTTTGGAAAAATAATATTTAGCCTTTTTCAACATAGCCTGTGCATTTCTTTTGGGAACTGCCAATTGGTTATGTTCTCTGAAACACTGAAGATTTTTGGCAAAAATGAGAATAGATTCATGTTGATAGGAAACAGTCCTACTGTCACCTTTAGGATTTCGTTTATCCCAAATGATCTCTCCAAGAAAGTTTGTATCACCAAAGATTTCTTCAAGTAGCATTCGCAAGCGATGGCCTTCATTCTCGTCAATATGAATAATTACTACTCCTTCCTGGCACAATAAATTTCTTGCAGCATAGAGGCGAGATTGCATCATATTTAGCCATTTAGAATGTTTTCTACCATTGGTTTCCGTTAACGCCACCAGTTTCACACCATCTTTAACTGTACCAGTTTTTTGCCAATAAGTCTGTTTTTCATCATCAAAATTATCTGGATATATAAAATCATTACCTGTGTTGTAAGGGGGATCAATATAAATGCATTTCACCTGTTCAAAATAACTGGTTTGAAGGAGCTTAAGAACTTCCAAATTATCTCCCTCAATGACCAGATTTTTTGTATCATCATAATTTTTACTCCGTAGTTTATCTGCAATGAGGGTACTTTGACTAGGTGTAAATGCATGATGTTTAGAGGCTTGTTTACCAATCCACTCAAAGCGGAATTTTTCTGAACTTCCAAGTTTACTCTGCTTAACTAGTTGACGAATATTTTCTTCACTCAATTGTCCTTCTCTATCAAAGAGATCGGGCATTAACCTGTAGAGTTCAGATAAACGCTTTGCATTGAGATCTGGGCTTGTGACTTCTGCTGTACGTCTCTTTTTTTCGGTCATGATTGAGTTATTGATCAAAAAATGTTTCGCCGACTGCCTTGATTGATTTCTTATCAAAAGTATCTGAGTTATTGACTGGAGCAAGATAGCCTCTTACTCCAAGGGCTTCAAAATGCTTAATCGCAAATTCTATTTTCAAGCGTTCCTCTGGCCTAAGTTTATCTATCTCACTTGTCCCTTTCACTTCAATCACAAAATAATATCTTGTCTCTCCATTTAAATCATTGAGGTCACGTTTTTCCATAATGATTGCAAAATCAGGGGTATAGTTACCGATAGGGGTAGGGATTTTGTATGCTTTGGGCAACTTAAAGAAAAGGCGTACAGTCGTGAGATTGTCAAAAGCTATCGCCATATCTTTTTCATAGGAGGATTCATGGATTATGTGATCATAAAGTCCGCGGTTGGGTGTAGGAGTAATGTCAGATATAGTCTCGTCTTCAATATTGAGAATTTCAGATAATGATAGGGTTCGCCCAGTCTTCCGATAACTTACAAGTCGGACTAATTCTTCATTTACGATCATGTGGAGACGGTGAGTGGCTTCCAAAATGAATTTCATAGGATTCATAGCAAGCATTGCTAATTGTGCATCTGGCAATCCAAGGAGGATGTCTCTGAGGGTTTTTTTTGAAAGCATACAACTTTTAGACAGTTGTCCGACAATATCAATAGATGGATATTGAATTTTTAGTCTACGACTAGAAGTTCCAACGTTGATATCTTCAATGACCTCGTTACTCATTGAAGCCCAGCGATGAAGGGAGATTTTAAGTTCTGTTTCATCAATTATAATTTCTGACAATTTTTCAATCCCCCTCTTGATGAGTGTCTCTTCGTGAAGAAAAACTCTACATTCGGTTTCGCCTGCAATTTGATGCCATAGTTGCATGAGATGTTTCGACTTCATCCGATTATCTATGGATTTGATTCTAACAGGCGAACGACGATCGTCTTGGATTTTCGGTGGAGTTGCGACTTCACCAAATTCATCTCTCAGCTCAGACTGATAGTTTAGAACGAATGCGCGATAGTTTTCATTGGGGACGATGGTTAAGCGATTGACTTCTTGGCCTTCTATCGTACCCTCTGGATCGCGATACCGCCTGCCATCTTGTTTTAGACACAAACGAAGGCCTCTACCGATTTCCTGTCGCTTCTTGATCTGGCTAATACTTTCATTCAGGGTACAGATCGTAAAGACATTTGGGTTATCCCATCCAACCCCCAAAGCAGAATGTGAAAAAATAAATTCCATTGGATCATCAAAGGAAAGCAGTTTCATTTTTTCTTTCAGAATTCGATCATAAACGGCTTTACTGGACTCACCTTCCATAGATCTGCTATGATCCGTAAAATCTCCTTTGTTAGTTTTGGCAAAATATCCTCCATGAACCTCATCAATATTAGTTGGTGTTGTATTATAAAATTCTTGATAGAGTTTGGAATATTCCTCAATAAACAGTCGGCGAATGAGTCCATTAGTTTCAGTATAGTTTGCTACTTTATCAATGAAGAACAAGGTAAGGGGCTTGATATCTAGGGGTACAAGTTGCGTCTTTCTGTGGAAGTGGTTTTGAATTGAATAATGAATTTGCTGGCGAAAAATTTCCTCCTTATCACTTCCGAGTTGGCCTCCCTCGTTAATCTGTTGACCATTGAGAAATTTGATATAACCATCTCCACCAAATAAATCCGTTGTTCCAATGTCGTATACAATCCAGCCATGATAAATCGGATTGTTCGTTTTTTTTGCTAAATCATCATGTCGTTTAAGAGTTACAACTTTGTCTTTAATCTCTCCACTGCGTAATCGGACATTGAGTTGTACAGAGGCGGTAGGATCTCGTCGGCTGAGATTCACACGCCGAAACTTCATGGCTACATGGCTCTGAGTATTTGATTCATGAATAGACAGTACTGAAATTTTTTTCACTAAACCCTGATTATATGCATCATAAGGTGTGAGACGATTAATAATGTTCTTAGGATTACGGTGAGTGGCAGAATATCGTAGCTTAAATAAGGGATTAAATGCAGCAAGTCTTCTCTGCATATTCGGAGTATCCATTCCTTCCTGAGGCTCATCCATAATAATTATTGGTGAAACCATCTGCAATTGCTCTAAAAGATTACCACTATCTCTATCGTCGGCATTAATTATTTTCTTGTCGCTATCAAAAGCTTGCTTATTCATTACTATGATGGATAAATGATTTGTTGTACAAAAACTTTTCACATCCGACAGGTTTTTACTATTATATTCAACAACGAACGGTTCAACTCCGTATATTTTCCAGAAATGATCACGCGTATCACGCAGGGTAGAATGCACACCTTCACGAACTGCTACACTTGGCACTACAATAATAAATTTACGGAGGCCGTATTCTTTAAATAACTGAAGAATAGTCCTGATATAGACATAGGTTTTTCCAGTCCCCGTCTCCATTTCAATGGTAAAATCTGGCTCGTTACATGGGGCAAAATCTACAATTCCATTTTCTAATGCCAATGTGGAGACATTCTCCTGAATTGTCTCGGCATCCATATGTAATACATTGCTAGATACTTCACCTGACCAGAAGTTATCTTCAATTGGAGTAAAATGTGCTCCCTTGAATAATTGAATTACTGAATTAATGGCAGTAATCTGGTGCCTGAGATTAGATTCAAAATGAAGCGCCATAGATTTTCTTCTTTAAGTAAAAGATACTACATAGCGCGTGCAAAAAAAAACCTTTTTTAAGAATTCCACCTCCAATTCATGGCATTTCCCAAAAACGATTTTATTCTCTTTAATCACGATCCCAATGGTTTTTCCCAGATGGTCTAATAAAACTCAGGAACATATGTACGCATTTTATCGGGACCTAGGAGATCTCTATCTTTCCCAGCGATCATACAGGGAAGGCGGTAGATGCTGAAGCCTATGATGTACGAGATAGAGAAATCAGATGAAGTCATAGTAGTGATGACAACTGCGAACAACGGGAGACCTACGGAGCAGGACGAGCGAAGGATCTCACCCGAGGGAAAGGTGTAATATCCTAAATCACACCATGCACTGAAATGGGAAAGTGTGAAACAGGGGATGGAGCGCCTACGGCATTTTGATATGCCGTCAAACGGTGGAACGTTACCGAAGGGAGGAGCCGAGTGCATTAGCGCGCATGCTCGGATCTGTGCGGGGCTCGGGGAAAACCGAATCCCTACCGCGATAAATTACCTGGCTACTTGACTTCTACATTCAACTTGCCAGAAATTAAAAAAAATCTCGAATTCATGGAACTCAAATGATGGTTTAGATTATCCCGATCCTTAACAACTATATCAACTCCCGCCTGTAATTGATTATGATACTATATTCAGATGATTTTAGAGGTTCTTGGACATCCAAAATTTATAAAATCTAATGGAACGATTTGGGAGCGTGAGGGTAGTAAATTTTCAATCGAATTAATGTAACTTATCCTGAGCATTTTTGGTTTTGTTTGGCTATGTGGAAAGAGGATTTATTCAATTTTAAGAAGAGGTTTTTCTTTGACCAATCAACCCGATGTGATCTCGTGAGTGTTCGTGATAAAGCATTAACTAGATTCAGAGAAGAACATAATATTGATGATGAGGATCTGAAAAAAGGGAAAAGTCATCTTTGGAATGACCTGAAATCAAACAAAGGCCCCGATTATCTAGATCCCAAAATTGTGGCTGCATATATATCTGACTATCATCTATCCCACTGTGGTATGGCATACCAGATATTTCTTAATCTTTTGTCAGGACTGCAATCCACCAAAAAGGAAATTTACCTGTGTGATATTTGGTTCAGGGACAGGTGCAGGTTGCATTGGGCTTGAATTAGCATTACGAGAGGGAGCTTCCATAATCAATGTAATTCTTGACGTGATTGAGCCAAGTCTATACATGCATCAGGCGGCTGACTATTTCCTTGAAGAATTTAGTAAAGATTTTGACTTATTGAGAATAGAGTCAGTTAGAAAAGTGGATATAGATGATTCAGATTTCCCGCAAAATAGACACCCTACCCTGAATTTCCAACCACGTTTTGTCTGACGTTTGCCTGCGGAGATATCAGG
>JAPOTS010000040.1 GCA_026709065.1 Bacteroidota bacterium | reverse complement strand
TGACAATTATGATGCAATTGAGGTAAGTAAGACAAAGCATATTCCAGTTGATTATCCAGGAGCAATGGGGGTTCCTATTACCTTCTTGGACAAATACAATCCAGAACAGTTTGAGATTATTGGAGCAACAGAAAGCGAGGGTAGTGGTTTTTCTTGTGGTCTTTGGAATTCCAAAAGCAAAGTTAGACAAGCAACTGTTAATGGACAGAAAGTCTACAAACGTATTTTTATCCGAAACCGCCAGATCTAAATCCGAAAATGCTCTAACACAAAATCACAATTAGAGACATTATCGACGGAGTGGCAGTTTGGTTATCGTTCGCAAAAAGAACCTGTTATAGAGCCTGAAATACCATAAAGGATCGACCACCTTATGGTGCATAAAGCTTTCACTAAGCAACTTATTTCTAAACAGGATGCACTCCAGAAATTGATTGGGTCAATACGTATTAAAAACGTTCTTGGGTGTTGAATATGAAGTTAGTGGGACACCTATTTTAGAGGAGAATCATCGTCACTGCTGACTCCTGTGTTAATCCTGTGAACAATTGTTTATATGTTCTCAACTGAGATGGTACTATCCTTGATTTATCCGGTCCATTTGGTTCCAGAACTACATTTTTTAGATACGCAATTTAAATCGCATTTGAAATACTAATGTTATTTGATGGTATAGTATGACGTCCGTCTGGTGCGATCGGAGATATGATATCTCAAGTAAGTTCAATTCTGAGGTACTACTTCAGGTCGTACTATGATACCATATTATAATATCCCCGAAATTGGATTCACTGCAGTCCTTAGATCCACGATATCACGGATTACCATCACAACTACGCTTTTTTCCAGAGGCTCGCGTCACCATCGGGTTTCCGAATCCGGTCTTTATAAACTCACCCGATAAGAATTGCTTTCAACCATGGGTAATGTGGATATATCAGTTTCCAAGAGTTGAGCGGATTGTCGATCTCCCCCATGACCTAAAACCAGTGAGTACCATCCACCGACTAACCGCCGATCGCGTTCATTCAGCGTTTCCAAGAGAGTTCTGGTCACTCTTGTCATTGTTTCTTCCCATTCTATGGGCAGCGGGGTTTCTTTTTTGAAGGACTCTATTGATCCTACAAGTCCGCAAATGGGATTGCAGTCACTCCTTCACCCAAGGGCAATCTTATATCACCTGGATGGACGATATATCCAGGCAGGATAGATTCTCCTAAGTCCTTTTGAAGCATGTGAATCCTAGATGCCATTGAAGGATTGGGAGTTGCTGAGAGCTTGACTTCAATTGGAATGAGGCCTTCCTGTGTACTCACTAAAAAATCAACCTCCGAGCCAGCAAACGTTCTCCAAAAATAGATTTGAGGCTGGATTCCCATGTGTGTTAGCGTTCTAAAAATCTCAGACAGAACTGCAGTCTCAAAAATAGTTCCTCCCATTGGTCCAGCGGCAGCATGTTCAGGATCTTTTAAGCCCACCAAATGGCAGAGCGTCCCTACATCGGAAAAAAACACCTTTGGAGTTTTCACAAGTCGTTTACCAATGTTTTTATGATAGGGGCGTAACACCATGATTTGATACGTAGACTCAAGGATAGAAAGCCATGCCTTGATAGTATTTACAGCGACTCCTAGATCACGACTTAAATTGGTCATATTCAACAACTGGCCACTCCTTGCTGCTAAGGCACGCAAAAATATCTGATACTGAGTTAGATCACCTACTTGGCGCAATGAACGAACATCCCGCTCCAAATATGTCTGAATATAGCTTGAGTGCCATAGGAAAGTATCTCGATGAGGAATCGTTACTAATTCTGGATAACCACCCCGAAGAAAACTTTGCCACAGTTCATCTAATCCCAGTAAATTTTTGGACTCTGGAATGTGTTTATGATCCCAAATAGGAAGCTTTTGAGGAGTTCGGTATTCTTCTCGCCTTGACAGAGGCAAGAGTCTCAGTAGTGCTACACGACCTGCCAAAGACTCAGTCACCTTCTCGGATAGATGGATGTTTTGCGATCCAGTTAACAGGAATTGACCTGCGCGATTACGATTATTATCTATCTTCTCTTTAATATAAGGGAGAAGATTTGGCGCATGTTGAATTTCGTCTATGATAACTGGCGGATGATACTGTTCTAAAAACCCGCGTGGATCGACGATTGCAGAAGTTCGCACATCAGGAAGTTCAACTGAAATATACTTATAGCGATCACCAAATAAGTGCTTTAGCAAAGTCGTTTTACCAGATTGGCGGGGTCCTGTCAAGACCACCGCAGGGAATTCAGCTGCTGCTTGTACTATGACCGGGTCTAATGATCTTTGAATATAGGTACGATGCATTGCTGTAAATTATGCATTTGAATTGCATAATTTACACCTTATATATCTAAAGGTTCCATGCGCAACCTGTATATCACATCAAGAAACAACCATATCCATCAATATATTATAATTTTCAGCACACCTCATGATTCGCCTTATATCGCACTCTATCCTTGTTACTTGAATTTTTGACAATCATAATCGTATCGGAGAATTCACTGAGCTTATCATGCCTAAATTCAGATCTCCCTAAGACCTGAATACATCACCTTTGAGCTCACCCGTCCACTAACAAAATTGTTAAAGACCCAAATTTGAGTTATCATTTAACTGACAACTACGTTGAGGTATGATAGACAGAGGCTATGGCTATTGAGTGTTAATCCACCTCATGTATGATTGGATATAATCTATTTGTATAGCCTCTAATATCCATCAAAATACAAGCAGAATTGTGAATGTGTTAAGTTCAGGAATTAAAACATCTTATGAGTTGGTTTCAGCCACATCACATGGATCGTGTAGATGTTCTAAACTAAGTAGAGGTAGCAGTGGGGTTACTATCAATTTCTTAATGTAGCATGAACAGTTTTCGAGATATCTGCGCCAAGAGTTGCTGACTCGATTTCATCATCTAGTCCTTCAATCATAATGATTAAGACATAAGGGGAAGAATTAGGAGTATAAACAATTGCGGCATCGTGGTGAATTCGTGTAATCTGACCGGTCTTGTGAGCTACGATGACATCGGACGGGAGACCTGCAGGAATCATCTCATTGAACTCTTGATCTTTCAATACTTCAACAATTTGTTGATCGGCTAATGAATCTACCGCCTGCCCTTGACTGATGGACTCCATTAACGTAGCAAGAGCTCTAGCCGTTGTAGAATTACTTAGCCCAAGCTCAAATGCTTTGATATCTTCAACACCTCGGAGAACTCTCATGCCAGAGGCCCCTAATGAATCCATAGTTGACTGAATAGATTCCGCTCCTAGAAAATCAATCAGTAAATTTGTAGCGAGATTTGATGAGACAGTGATCATTTGATAAACTAATTCCGATATAGTCATTGCCTCTCCCAAGCGCTCATAGATGGCATCATCCGAATCATCCTCAATACTATAGGGACTTCCATCCACGATAGATCTAAATGAATTTTGGACATCAAGAGTTGAATCAAGCGATAGGGTTCCAGACTGGACTCTACGCCATACTTCAATCTGCACTGGTACTTTCATCGTACTGGCAGCATGAAATTCCCGATCGGGTAGAATATCTAAGGTAGTTCCAGTACCTTGATCTCGCACGGCAACCGCAACTGTCGCATCCGGGTATTGGGTAATGATTGCTTCCAGCTTATCTTGGAGGGTTACTGATTCTTGACAGGAAGCTACTATCCCACACATCAGAGTGACTATAATCAAATAAGATGCTTGACGTATCACAACTTAAATTCTACAGGTTTGAATTTGAGTTACCACAATTCCGGTTGCACCTAGTTTTTCAAGTTTATCCATAATCCTATTCACATCGCCTCTCCTTGCCAAAGCTTTCACCGCAATCCAGTCTGGTTTACTCAAAGGGGCAATAGTCGGAGACTCAATACCTGGGGTGATTTCACTCACCTGATCTAGTATAGATCTGGGACAACCATATTCAATCATTACATAGTTTCTGGCAAGTAATATTCCATGAATCCTCCGAACAAATAGATCTGCACTTGGCCTGGCTTGTATCGTTGCAGAATGACCAATAAGTACAGCTTCCGTCTCCATAATAGGTTCACCGATGACTGTTAATCCTGCATCCTCAAGGGTCCGACCAGTTTGAACTAGGTCTGCAATGATATCAGCAACCCCTAATTGAATTGAAACTTCTACCGCGCCATCAAGAGGGACAATTTCCGCATGTATATTCCTGCGCTTGAGATCATCAGATACGAGGTGCATAAATGATGTAGCAATGCGCAAGCCGTTAAATTGATTGGGATCTATATCTTCATGTCCTGCATAACACAATCTTGCTTTTCCAAATCCAAGTGGAAGAATTTCTTTAAGTCCAGATTGCTGTTCAATCAAAAAATCTCGACCAATTACTCCTAAATCAAGCGTACCATTGCTCACATAGGTGGCAATATCACGGGGGCGTAGAAAATAGAAGAGAATATTATTTTCAGTATCACGGACCCGCAACTCTCTACCAGATCGCAGGCATACATAACCAGCTGCTTGAATAAGATCAACCGTGTCTGAGGCTAAAGCTCCTTTGTTTGGAAGGGCAATCTGGAGCATTTTTGTCAGACAGGATTATAGATGACGATATACATCCTCTAAAGACAGGTTACAGGCTATCATCATTACCTGAATATGATAAATAAGTTGGGAAATTTCTTCAGCAGTCCGATCAGAATTCTCATGATTAGCAGCCATCCAAACCTCTCCTGCTTCCTCAAGGATTTTCTTCCCTATCATATGAGTTCCAGCATCAACCGCACGAACGGTTGATGAATCAGGGTCTTGTCTAGATACTTTATCCTGCAACTCCTCAAAAAGATCTTCAAATCGTTTCATACAAGAACTATCACTCACAGGTTGACATACTCCCTTTAACTTACGTTAGGTAGATTGGATTTACTAATCACAAAAAGAAGCCTTGCCTTACTTTCAGTAAATATAAGACTCACCTAGTTAATAAGGCTAAATAATCTAATTGGAGAGATTTAGAAGCGGTAAAGATACTATACCTTGACAGCCTTGGCCAGCAAACGATCCATCTGGGATGAGCAGTTCTTTGGAGATCCAACTAGGATGTCGTCAACGAATGCAATCATCGCCGATCTCTCAGAAGGATTAGATTCATAAGATTCCAATGTTCTCAGGAACAGGTTCCACACAGATTCATCAATCTGTCCGGCTAAGTATTTTGCAAACAACCGCCCTAAAGGATTTGAACGTTTCATCTTATTGAATATTTTTGTTAAGGTTAAAGAGTTAAACGTAACTACCGACACTTACGTAAGAAATCAATTCAAAGTTGCAAAGTAATCTCCTTTTGAGTCAGTTGTACACATTAAACTTTGAATACGCGTAATCTTGTTAAATGAAAATAATTATTTCGGAAGCAAATATTATCAAATGTTGAGCATGTTGGGCGGCATGCTCAAGCACTTCATTTTGATAGATAGACCCGTCCTCAATTGCAAGGTCAATACAGGTGATTTCCTGATTCACGATACGACCTGCTCTAAGGTTCATATGCCCAACTTCACTATTACCCATTTGCCCTGGAGCTAAACCAACTGAGCGGCCCAAAGCCTCCAGAGTTACGTGAAGGTATGTATCAAATAATTGATTAAAATATGGCTTTTAGGCACGATCTATTGCACTCACACTGGGATCGGATGCAATCCCATAGCCATCTAAAATCATAAAAATGTGTTGACTTGACATCTATTTTTGGGGAATTACATACAATTATGGTTCTATGTATTTTGTACGTTGAGGTGATAGAGTTACAACTTATAGTGCTCCTGTGAAATTTTGTCAAGCCCCTGCTACTTGCTTTTCTCATTTGGATGGTGTTGATCTCAACGAGAATCATGTCCTTATGAGATATCAGGAATAGATCATTTTATCAATCTCAGATCCACACTACATCTCAATGTGTGAGGAGCTGGGGCAATTGTTATCAGGCAAGATAATTAATTGAATATCCAAACATCCCCTTGTCGGTGAGCTAACATGGGAGGCACATCAACATGTCGCTCAATAAGGGGGAAGCAAAAAGCGATCTACGACTGGTTGAGTAGATGAGATAAAATGACAACCAAAAGTGATATGATTGAGGAACCAAAAAGAGTACCTAAAATCCCAACCATCCAAAGCAAGAAAGTGAACTTTCTGTTCAGTGTTTTTATTTCAGATCTAAAACTTTCAACTGGTAGATCTGTTTGAATTTCTACAAGTTCGTGAGTTTCTGATTCGTTTAGAGATCCGTTTTTCATCCACTTTCGCAACAACGCAAAAGCACGGGTTGGCAAACTTGGTAAAGAGTTGATGTATGTTCCACGATGAAAAGAGATCCAATGAGGTGTAATTAACAAATCTTGTTTAAGGCATGTTCCAATTAACGAGAGAGTGCAAGTAAGCATGCGTGAATCCAAAACGAAAAACCATGGAATGATTCGGTTTCTGAGTTCCAGTAGTACCGTTAACGTTTACGCTTCAGAGGAAAATTGAACAGACTTTTTACCAGTTCCTTGAGGTTGCGTCAATGGATCCTCTCAGCAACAGAATGTCTTCTTTTTTCACCTACCTATATGAATATCTATCTGAAGCATTTATCCCGATGTCATTTAACACTCATAAAGTGTCCCAGGTAGACCGAGGATGTCTTATCATCCAGAGATATGGCTTGAATCCGATACAGATACGGGCCAGAGGGCAAGTTCAGATCGCTCAACTCTATTTCATGTCCCCATCCTGCGGTCAGATACACCGATGGGGTTGACACCAATCGCCTCCCTGTGACATCCATGACTTCTACCTGCACCTGTGCAGGCCATGGAAGATCAAAGACCAGATTTGTGGAGCGATGGAAAGGATTCGGGTAATTGGAATACCCACGTAATTCTTGGGGTATCCCCAGATTTTCATCTGTGTGGACTGGTGAAATGACTTCCACACTGAACACCAGACTATCCTGTGCCCCGTTAGGATCCATAGCTTTGTAGGTCAAGGATGTCTGTGGAGTGATCTCTGATGGAATTCCACTGATCGTACGTGATGGAGCATCATATTGAAGTCCAATTGGAAGCTCTAACAGCGTAAGGGTGTACTGGATGGGAGAAATTCCGCCTGTCACCTCTGGAAGCGTCAGTGGATCAATCGCCTGCCCTCGTGGATAGGATTGATTTGGTACGGTTTCAGTAAAGGAGATCGTGTACACTTGTATATTAAAACCCAGTTTTGTACTAGTCCCAGCACGATCCTCTACCGTATAGGTGTAGAGCTGAGAGTCCATCACTTCTGGGGGCGTTCCGCTGAGGGTACGTGTTTCGGCTTCAAAGGTGAGCCCTTTGGGCGGATCTGGGGTTAAGGTGTAGTCATAAGGTGGCACCCCTCCCATTGCACTGGGAAGGACAAGATCAGCAATCGCTTTCCCGGCTGGATACATCTGATTTTCAATTGAATCCGCAAAGACCAAAGCTTGCGGTGCAATGACTTCTATCGTAAATGTTTGGATCGCCGTTGCATTTTCGTCATCGGTGGCCATATACGTATAGGTGGTTGCAGAGATACTTTTAGAGGGGGTTCCACTTAACGTTTGCGTGGTCGCATCAAACTCAAGTCCTTCAGGCAGATCTGGCGTGAGAGCATAGCGATAGGGCTGTGTACCCCCTACAGCATCAGGAAGCACGACCTCATCAATCGGTACCCCCACGGTAAAGGATTGATTGGGGATCGTCGTGGCAAACGATAAGGGTTGCACATCACTGTCATCATCATCTGCAATGGTCAGCGTATGAATGTTTTGGCTTCCTAAATCATAGCCTGCGCCGCTGGTCAGCGTCACGATGATTGTCTCATTCGATTCGTCGACTTGATCATTGGTAATGGCAATGGAGAGATTCGCTGAGGTGGCATTGGCGGCGATCGTGATAGAGCCTGATCCTTGAATGGAATAATCGGAATTTTGGGTGGCCGTCCCTCCCAGAGCATACGTAACCGTGAGCGAACTCGTAGGTGCAGGATTCACATTCACCTGCACGGTTGCGGTTGCACCATCTTCGTTGACCTGAGAAGCCGTCGCATCAAACGAGACAACCACATCAGCTGTCGTTGCGGGTGTTGTTGTCGTTGAACTAGCTACATTAGATGGCTGAGCACTTTCTCCGACCGAGTTGATGGCATAGACCCGGTAATGGCGTGTAGTTCCAGCGGTCAGTCCAGTATGAGACTCCGTGGTGGCAGTCGCCGTCGTGTTCGTTCTCGTCAGGTTGGTCCAGGGACTACTTCCATCCGCAGACCATTGGATTCGGTATCCAGTGATGGGCGAGCCTCCCGTACTGGATGGAGCAGTCCAAGATAGGTTAATGGTCGTTTGCCCCGATGCGGTGGCGGTGAGTGAAGTCGGTGCATCTGGTGCAGTTGGAGCTGTGGTGCTTGTCGTTGCACTGATTACATTAGATGGTTGAGCACTTTCTCCGACCGAGTTGATGGCATAGACCCGGTAATGGCGGGTAGTTCCAGCGGTCAGTCCAGTATGAGAATCCGTGGTGGCAGTCGCCGTCGTGTTCGTTCTCGTCAGGTTGGTCCAGGGACTACTTCCATCCGCAGACCATTGGATTCGGTATCCAGTGATGGGCGAGCCTCCCGTACTGGATGGAGCAGTCCAAGATAGGTTAATGGTCGTTTGCCCCGATGCGGTGGCGGTGAGTGAAGTCGGTGCATCTGGTGCAGTTGGAGCTGTGGTGCTTGTCGTTGCACTGATTACATTAGATGGTTGAGCACTTTCTCCGACCGAGTTGATGGCATAGACCCGGTAATGGCGGGTAGTTCCAGCGGTCAGTCCAGTATGAGAATCCGTGGTGGCAGTCGCCGTCGTGTTCGTTCTCGTCAGGTTGGTCCAGGGACTACTTCCATCCGCAGACCATTGGATTCGGTATCCAGTGATGGGCGAGCCTCCCGTACTGGATGGAGCAGTCCAAGATAGGTTAATGGTCGTTTGCCCCGATGCCGTTGCACGGAGTGTTCTCGGTGCACTCGGTGCGGTTGCCGTTGTTGTACCTGTCGTAGCACTGACCACATCGGATGCTTCGCTTTCAAGTCCCTGATGGTTGATGGAAAAGATCCTGTAATGACGCGTCGTCCCTGCCCTTAAACCCCTGTGGGCATCGGAGGTCGTAAGAAAACTTTCCGTCCTTGAAAAATCGTCCCAGTTGGTACCCGCATCTTCAGACACTTCAATCCGATATCCAAAAAGGGGCGTGCTGCCGCTACTGGTGGGGGCCGTCCACGAGAGATTGATCGTCGTTTGCCCCGATGCTGTCGCCCGAACCGATGTCGGTGTATCGGGTGGGGTTGCGGGACCCGTGGTCGTCGTTGCCATGGCCACATTGGAGGGCTGCGTACTTTCTCCCACCGAGTTGATGGCGTACACGCGGTAATGGCGCGTGGTGCCAACGTCAAGGCCAGTATGCTGGCGTGATGTGGCCGGAGGCCTGGTGTTGGGTGTCAGATCGGTCCAGCTGCCGGCAGTGCCATCAGCAGACCACTGGATCCTGTATTCTGTTATCGCAGCACCACCATGGCTCGCAGGCGCATTCCATGACAGGTTGATGATGCTACTGCCACCTGGGTTTGCTGTCAACGAGCGGGGAGGATCGGGGCGTACCGCCGTTCCCGTAGGGCGGGCACTGACAATATCAGAGAGCGCACTTGATCCAAGCTCATTCGTTGCGGTCACATAATAATAATAGGTCTTTTGAAACTCGAGGTTTGTATGCGTATAAGTTCTCGCCGTCGGCCCAAGGTCAGCACCTAAACCCGTCCATGCACCAGAAATACTTTGATCCGAGAAACCAATCCCATAACCTATAATGGGGGACCCGCCGTCATCGGGGGCGGACCAGGACAGGATGACGGAGGTCCCAGAGGCTCGGGCCGTCAATCCCGGCGGTGGAGCTGGTAGAGAGATGAGGAGGGTCGTGGCACTAATGACATTGGAGGGCTGAAAACTTTCACGTCCCGAGTTGATCGCAAAGACCCTGTAGAAACGTCTAGCGTTGGGAGACAGTCCGGTAACCGTATAAGACGTTTGCGTATTCCCCGTATTGGCGACTACATTGGACCAGTTGGATGTATCCGTGGTATCGGAGGAAGACTGAATCCTGTATCCAATAATGGAGGATGAGCCCTCATTTTGAGGGGCACGCCAGGAAAGGTTGATGGATGTGCCGCGAATGGACGTTGCTCGCAGTGAGCTCGGCGCGTCCGGAGGTACACTAAAGGTGACAAAAGACGGGCTGGAGAAGGGATTTGACCCCATTCTACCAGAACTATGGACAAGATAGCCATACGTGGTACCGAGGGTAAGAGCATCATCGGTGTCTGTATAACTTAAACTTAATTCGTTTGATCGGACAGCTCCTATATAGTCCCAAAAATCACCATTATCGTCGGTTCGAAATATACCATAAGCATCCACATTTTCTCCTTCTGGTAGATCCGTCGGTGCATCCCAGGAAACGGTAATCTCACTGAGGGATGTCTGTGTAGCCCTTACATTGGTGGGAATTCCAATACCAGTGGATGGTAATGCAGTGGCCATGACGACATTGGAGGGGGGACCCTCCCCAGACGAATTGACAGCGCGGACCCGAAAACGAAAGGTTTTTCCAGGTGTGAGCCTGCTACTGTAGACGGTATGAGCACTGTAACCTGCAGTTCCGGTCAGATCATCCCAGCTGGTGCCATCGGTTGACCACTCAATGTTGTAATCTGTGATATCACTACCTCCATCATCGGATGGGACATCCCATATAATGTACAAATAAAGAAAACCAGAAAAACTCCAATTAACACGCGCGTTCGTTGGTGGACCCGGGACTGCTTGATACGTATTCTCCTTAAAAGTGGGCGAGGCAATCGATTTACTCGTATCAAGGGCAATTAAAGTTGATGGATGTAAATCCTCGTCAGAGATTCCGCTAACTGAAACGGAGCTCTCATCATGATTTACCGAATCGGAATCGGCAAATCTATCAGGAGAGAGTTCAAAAATCCTACGATCTAAAAAATGGGGGGGGGTAGAATCGTGGAGCGAGTCACTTGCTACTCCAGAAATCACGGCTAAAAGGAAAAAGAAACTTATCATAGACATTGTGTCAGAAAATGAGACTAATTGTATTTCGTTATAGACTCATATTGCTAAAATGTTCTATCCCTATAATTGGACGGATAGGCCTGGAGGCTTGACATAGCTAAGCTCTCATTGATCCATTAATCAGACAACAACAGTCCTATGCAAAACTACATCAACCTATATTTGACACGGACTTTGCTAGAGGTCTATTTAGATTGAGTTGAAATCTGCCTAAATGTAGGGCAAAGTTTCCCAGAGAACATAGTTCTACAACGTATCCCAAACGGGTAGGAATCACCAAGACCAGAAATACCCATATGCGAAAAACTTTGGTTTTGACTGCTTAGAAATATAATACCCTCCTCGTAGCAGCCGAGTGCTCCAACAACAGAAAGAGGCCGTTACAGTCCAAGTCATTGCACTTTCATGAAAAGCACAGTAGCGACTACACAAGCACTTTCGAGACCTGAGCCAAACCAAATCACGATGAGTCACTGAAATTAGGTTATTCGGGAATAGTTGGCTTTCTTAGGGAGCATGTACATAGAAACTCCGTTAACCTTGATCAAATACCTTTCATCATTCTATGTGCACTCAGCCTAACCTTCTATGACAATTTCCCGACGAAGGCGAGCAACAGGCAAGCCTAACTGCATCCGATATTTTGAGACAGTACGCCGAGCAATTTTGTATCCATGCTCCTTTAAAGTAGCCGTAATTGAATCATCTGTCAGCGGATCCGTCTTATCCTCCTCTTCAATCATGGTTGCAATGATGGATTTGACTTCTTTGTTTGAAACAGTACCGCCCTCCTCAGTTGCAACACCCTCAGAGAAAAAATATTTTAGCTCGTAAACTCCATAGTCGCATTGAACATATTTCCCACTAACCACACGGCTGACCGTAGAAATATCCATATTGATTCTAATGGCAATGTCTTTCAGGATTAATGGGCGTAAATGACCCTCGCCATAAGTAAAGAACTCTCTCTGACATGAAACAATCTCATGCATTACCGAAAGCATGGTCTGACGCCTCTGCTGTACTGCATCAATAAACCACTTTGCTGACTCAAGTTTCGTTCGAAGAAATTTTTTGGTTTCCGAATCTGACTGAGATTTTGATTTTTTTTCAGATGACATCTGCTGAATCATCTCCCGATAAGATTTGGATACGATAAGTGTAGGAAAATTACCAGAATTGAGTTGAATAACAAATGAATCATCAACTTTCTTAATCAAAAAATCGGGAATGACATAATTTTCCTGTACCGTCGTTGTCCCCTCTCCAGGCTTTGGATTACACGACTGAATTAAATCAATGGCAGATTTTAACGCAACATCATCAACCCCTAATCGATCCTTGATCCGACTGTACTGTCTCTTTGAAAATGCATCAAACTCTCTGCTGATCACATCAAGAGCAGTTGCGATTTCAGGGGTATCATCTGCCATTAAGTGGAGTTGGATCAACAAACACTCTTGAACACTCCGAGCAGCAATTCCTGGTGGATCCAGTCGTTGAATGATCTGAAGAACATTGATCACATCTTGCTCATTAAGATCCTCACGATAATTAAATGATATATCATCTACAATGGAGCTGATTTCTCTTCTCAAATAACCATCTTCATCAATAGACCCAATAATCTGTTCTGCAATTAAGGTGTCGCGTCTGTTTAGATCCAAGAATCCTTTTTGACCCCGGAGGTAATCCGTCATCGATTCAGGAGATGTGATAGGGATTTCTCGATCCTCTTGGCTATCATCTACTTGGGCCTTGTATCCATAAATATTGTCAACATCTGGCAGCAAATCTTCAATATCAAATTCTTCATCACTCGTCAGATCAGGTTCAACTTTCGCAGAATCAGAGTCCATATTATCCACGACTTCTTCCAGTAGCGGATTCCTTTCCAATTCCTGCTGAATGCGTTGCTCCAAAGCAATCGTTGGTAACTGTAATAATTGAATATATTGGATCTGTTGAGGAGACAGTTTTTGCTGTAACCTCAGTTCTTGACTCAAATTCAGCATAATTTGATGGTTAGCCGTATAATTAGTGAACTAACGATTGAAACGTTCTAAATCGGTTTAGGGTTTGCAGGTCAGAAGTTTTCAACAATTCTATTTGGATTAAAGATGAATGAGCGTGAAAGTACCGTAACACCTCAATTGCAGGATAAAGACTTTGAGAAGCGGCTTCGTCCAAAAAAACTAACCGATTTTATCGGACAAGATAAAATTAAACGAAATCTTAAAGTCTTCATCCAAGCGGCCCTAGAGCGCGGTGAAGCCCTTGATCATGTCCTTTTGTCTGGCCCCCCTGGACTCGGAAAATGTGTGACTGGCGATACACTAATCAAAACGCCAGAAGGCACTGTTCCAATGTCTCGTCTAATTCCTGACGGCCTTCAAGCCGGTGAATTCAAAAAACATAATGTCACAGTCATTGGCACATGTGGGGCAGAAGAATCCTCCCATGTCTATGCAAGTGGCTACGGACAGACGATCAAACTCAATACACAATGTGGGCGTTCCCTTGAGGCAACCCCCCAACATAGAATCCTCACAGAAACCATGGGAACTCTTTCTTGGTGCCCACTGACGTTGATTCAAGCAGGGGATCAGATCTTGATCTGCAAAGATCAATCAACAGACGCTCTGTCGGAATCTCAGAAAGGCTTAGGGCTGACATCTAACGATATAGCCACATTGGAGAATTTCACTTTCCCTAGACCCAAGATTGATGAAAATTTTAAGTTGACCAAAGTAACACATGTTGACCAGTCCAGAGCTGAAACATTTGATTTTGTGATCCCTGAATCACATTCCTTTATTGGAAATGGCTTCTACAACCACAATACGACCTTAGGACATATTATCGCTGAGGAAATGGGGGCAACAATCACCACCTCCTCAGGCCCAGTCCTTGATAAACCCGCTGATCTAGCTGGAATTCTCACTAAATTAAAACAAGGAGATGTCCTGTTCATTGATGAAATGCACCGACTATCCCCCATAGTCGAGGAATATTTATACTCCGCCATGGAAGATTACTACATAGATATTCTCATTGATAGTGGGCCAAATGCTCGGAGTGTGAAAATTCCTCTCCCCAAATTTACCATGGTGGGCGCAACAACTCGAAAAGGCTTGTTAACCGCCCCACTACGTAGCCGGTTTGGAATTGATTTTCGTTATGATTATTACAGTACACCCTTGCTCCAAGCCATCCTGACACGCTCTGCGGACATCTTAGAGGTACCCATTGAAGAGGCGGGGGCATTAGAAATCGCCCGACGTAGTAGGGGAACCCCCCGCATCGCAAACCGCCTCCTGCGTCGAGCACGCGATTTTGCCCAAGTTGAAGGCGATGGCACAATCAGTCATGAAACCGCAGATCGGGCACTGACGGCCTTAGATGTAGATGCCGAAGGTTTAGACGATATGGATACTCGTATTCTTTTAAGCCTGATTGATAAGTTCAATGGTGGACCCGCTGGGCTTTCCACATTATCTGTCTCTGTGGGCGAGGACGGCGGCACCATTGAAGAGGTCTACGAACCTTATCTCATTCAAGAAGGATACATGCAACGCACTGCGCGAGGGCGAATTGCAACGAAGCGCGCTTATAAACATTTCAACCGAGACATCTCTGGTGAAATTCCTACACTATTTAATGAAGACCCTCCATCATGAAATACTCCCTGATTATATTACTCATCTCTTTAATTTCATGCACTGGAACTCCTACCCCTGAATTGGCTTGCGATGAAAATAACGACGGCCTTATTCTGCCATCTGGCTTTTGTGCAATCGTAGTTGCTGATTCGCTCGGGCGAGGCCGCCATCTAACCGTCAGAGATAATGGCGACATTTATGTTGCTCTCCGTGAACCTATTGGTAATGGTGCTGTCGCTGCTCTACGAGATTTAGATGGGGATGCAAAAGCGGATTTGATTGAATATTTTGGCGACATTGGGGGAACTGGAATTCACTTGCTTAATGATTGGCTCTATTTTGGTGCAGAGGATCAGATCATTCGCTATGCGCTCCAAGATCAAGACTTGATCCCGACTTCCGAGGCCCAAGTCGTCGTCAGTGGCTTTATAGACCAGAGTAGTCATGCTGCAAAACCCTTTGAGTTTGACGAATACGGTCAACTCTATGTAAATATCGGTGGGCCTTCTAATGCATGTCAAGAGACTCGCCGCACGCCTGCTTCTCCAGGCGTTGACCCATGCCCTCAGTTAACCCATTTTGGTGGAGTATGGAAAATAGAGGTTGGTTCAGAAGAAAAAAGCATCCACCAACACGGGCAACGTTTCGCGACGGGGATCCGCCATGGAGTAGCGAACGCTTGGCATGAAGGCCAGCTCTATGTGGTGCAACATGGACGAGATGATCTCTACCGGTTATGGCCCGACCTATTTACTGATGAGCAAAATACTCACTTACCCGCAGAAGAATTTCTGATCGTTGAAGAAGGAGCAGACTATGGATGGCCCTACTGCTATTATGATCCAGCCAAAAGGTCAAAAAAACTTAGCCCTGAATATGGTGGAAATGGCGAGATTGAAGGACGATGCGCCGAAGCATCCTTGCCTATTTATGGATTCCCAGCCCACTGGGCACCCAACGATTTGCTGTTCTATACCGGCACTCAGTTTCCTGAAAAATTCCACGGTGGGGCCTTCATTGCCTTTCACGGTAGCTGGAACCGATCCCCCGTTCAAGATGGCTTTCAGGTTACGTTTCTCCCCACGGCAGATGGAGAGGTCACAGGGGCTTCAGAAATGTTTGCAGGGGGCTTTATTGGTGCGGACTCCATTTCAACTCCCAGTCTGGCCCGAGCCCGACCAACTGGCTTAGCCTTAGGACCTGACGGCTCACTCTATATTTCCGACTCGGTAAACGGGCGAATTTGGCGAATCATTTATACTGGCTGATCATTAATGGCAAATTCAGATTCGGGACTAGCGGACTTTGTGCGCGCACTTGAACGCGTGTGTCAAGGGGACATTCGAACTGACGATTATAGCCGCGTGCTATATAGCACCGATGCAAGTATTTATCAGGTGAAGCCCCATGGTGTCTTTTTCCCGGCCTCGATTGATGATGTCCATGCAGCCGTGACGATCGCCTCAAAATTTGAGGTTCCAATCCTCCCCCGTACTGGGGGCAGTAGCTTGGCGGGGCAGGCTGTTTCTGAAGCCGTAATCATTGATTTTACTCGTCACCTCAACCGAATCATTGAAGTGAATGAAGCAGAGGGTTGGGTTCGCGCTCAGCCCGGTCTTGTCCTTGACCAATTGAACCAAGACTTACAGCATACTGGCCTCCAATTTGGGCCTGATCCTGCAAGTAGTAACCGTGCAGGGTTAGGAGGCATTGTCAGTAATAATTCAACTGGAAGCCATTCAATCTGCTACGGAATGACGGCAGACCACATTTTGGAAATGAATGTTTTTCTCAGTGATGGTTCACAGGCACATTTCAGTCCACTGAACTCAGAACAACTTCAGGACAGAGCGCAGCGAACCGGGCTTGAAGGGCAGATTTATCAGCAAATGATCCATCTCACCCAAACCTTAGAGAACCGACAGACCATCATTGAGGAAACCCCGCGCCACTGGAGGCGATGTGGGGGATATAACCTAGATCGATTGGTCGGTGAAGGCCCTTCGTTTATGATGCCACAAGATCACCGGTTTAACTTATCAAAGCTGGTATGCGGCTCCGAAGGTACGCTGGCTGTGATTCAGGATGTCACTCTCAACCTCGTTCCTATCCCCAAAGCGCGAGGCCTTGCAATCGTACAATTTCAATCAACTGTTGAAGCTCTCCAACAAATCCCTACGATCCTCGAATCCGACCCTTCAGCCATAGAGTTGATGGATAACTTAGGGCTTCGGTTATGTCAGGATGTACCAAAATATTCACGGTTGCTTCAAACATTTATTGCATCTGACCCAGACTGCATCCTCATTACGGAGTTCTATGGAGATGGCGAATCAGAACTCAAATCAAAAATCGAATCTCTCTCAAGACTCCTTTCTAATCAAGGCGTAAAGGACTGTGTTACACCCGTGTTAGACCCACAACTGCAGAACAATGTATGGCAAGTCCGCAAGGCCGGATTAGGGCTCTTGATGAGTATTAAAGGAGACCACAAGCCCATTCCATTTATTGAAGACGCAGCTGTTCCAACCCAACACCTTGCCGAGTATGTCGACAAAATTGGACACTTCTGTGCAGACAGAAATACACAGGTTGCCTATTATGCTCATGCAAGTGCAGGCTGCATTCATATTCGTCCGATTATCAATACAAAAGAGGCCACAGAAATTGCCAAAATCCCGGAGATCCTTGATTTTGCAATTGACTTGCTCCATGGCTATGGCGGGGCCCTGTCCAGTGAGCATGGCGATGGGCGGACGCGTAGCTGGATGAATGAACGATTCTTTGGACCAGATTTATATCGTTTGTATCAAGATGTAAAGCATAGTTGGGATCCAGATAACCGATTAAATCCGGGGATCATCGTCAATGCTTCATCAGCCACTGAGAATCTCCGCTACGGTCCTCACTATAAGGTCATGCCTCTTGAACTGAACCTTGATTTTACTGCGGAGCAGGGATTTGATCGTGCGGTTGAGATGTGTAACGGTGCTGGTATTTGCCGTAAAAAAACGACAGGAGTAATGTGTCCTAGCTTCATGGCAACTCATGAGGAAGAGCATTCTACTCGAGGGAGAGCGAATGCATTAAGGGCAGCGCTATCAGGAACGCTCCCCCATGAGGAACTCACCAGCAAGCGGATGTATGAAGTCATGGATCTATGCATTGAATGCAAAGCCTGTAAATCCGAATGTCCATCGTCGGTTGACATGGCAAAAATCAAATTTGAGTTTCTATCTCAGTACTACAACAAACACTCCGTCCCATTGCGGACTCGCATGTTCGGAGACATAGCAACCTTTAGTCGTTTAGCCAGTGGCCCGCTTGCTCCGATAACAAATCGCATCCTCCAAAGCCAACCAATCCGATATTTGTTAGATCAAATGGTTGGAATCACTATGGAACGCACCATGCCATCATTTGCCCAAACCCCTTTCACAAAATGGTTCAAACAAAGAACCAGCAATGGGCAACATAAAAAACAAGTTGTCCTTTTCAACGATACCTTTAATACATTCAATGATCCTCACATCTCTATTGCTGCGGTTGAAGTCCTTGAATCTGCGGGATTTGAAGTAATTCTGCCAGGACACCACTGCTGTGGACGGCCCTTGATCTCAAAAGGATTAGTCAAGAAAGCACGTTCAGCAGCAAGGGATACCGTTGCTCATCTATTACCTTATGCACAAGCAGGACTCCCGATCATTGGACTTGAGCCTAGCTGTCTTTTATCATTGAAAGATGAATATCTGTATTTGTTACCTGAAAACGAAGATGCTCAAATCGTTGCCCAACAGTCAGTTTTATTTGATGAATTCATTGCTAATCTAGCCAGACAAAGGCAACTTCCGATGACCTTCACTCGCGCCTCGCGAGATATTTTACTCCATGGTCACTGTCACCAGCGTGCACTTGTGGGCACAGAGCCGACACATACTATCCTTACTTTACCCGAGAACTATCATGTACGAGAGGTTGACACAAGTTGCTGTGGAATGGCAGGCTCGTTTGGGTACGAGAAAGAGCATTATGACATTTCCAGAACCATGGCAGAACGTCGCCTGATCCCCGAAATGCGTAATGCCAGCAGTGACACATTAATTGTCGCACCAGGGACAAGTTGCCGACACCAGTTGGAACATTACGACATTAAGAATATCCTCCATCCTGCAGAGGTTCTTCGTGATGCGATCACTGAGCCATCCTTATAGCTTTTACTCTTCAGTAAGTTTTTCAGCTTGATATCCGCCTGCCCGTAAATCTTTAATCAGCAGGAGCCCAAAGACAACAATAAGGACGATTCCAAACGGAACAAGGGTGCGGAATGACAGCCTCCCACCTTCATTATCAGCAGGATTTAATTGCTGTTGTGCTCGGCCTACAGCATCTGATTCAAGCCCAGATCCGCTGACAGCCCTTAAGGCTTGCATCGTCTCGCCACGTGGGAGTTCTTCATTGACAGAATACTGGTTTAAGACGGATTCAACAGAACGATTCACATTCATTATATCATCCGCCTGAGCCCCAGCCGTTTCTGCAATCATGGGAAATTCAGTATTTACGTCTTGAAAAATTTCAACGACGGTATTGATGTCAAGAACATCATGTCCTCGGTCATCCGCTATACCCCCTAACCACGGCGTGACAAAGAATGAAGCCAGCATCCCTACAGCTCCCATAACGCCGAGTCCTAATGCCCCGCTTTTGGGGTTTCGCTCTGAAACATATCCCAACATCGTAGGCCAGAAGTACGCAATCCCAACCGCCCAGATTGCAGCGGTTAAGAATGCCATGGTGGTAGATTCTGCATTACTGAACAAATAGAGCCCTAATGTTGCAAGAATTGCCCCACCAAAAAGAATCCCCGTAGGTGTAAGAGCCTTCACGACTGGGCCTGCAAGTAAGCGAAGTGTGCCCATTATACCAAATACAAACCCAAAGACAAGAAGCCCGTTAATTCCACCTGCAGTGAGTACTGAAGGAACCCAACTTGATGGTGGAAGCTCCATAGATGCTGTCACCAACATCAAGGGGAGCATGATGAGCATGATTGGTGCAAAGAGAGCCTTGAATGACTCTCCCACTGAGACACCGGCCTCAACTCCCTCTGTTTTCGGAAACGGAGCTGTAAACATCATCACGCCATAGCCCAGTGCAGGAATCAACACCAGTAGGAGTTGGGGTCTCCATCCACCCCCAAGCTGGGCAAACACTAAGGTGAGCACGATCGCAGCAATCAGGTTCCCATAGGGGAACCACATATGAAAATGATTTAGCTTAGATGTCTTGTTGTCTGGATAAAGTGCCGCTACAAGTGGATTACATCCTGCTTCAACCAACCCAGCCCCAAGCCCTGCGCACATTGACCCAGCAACTGCAACGCTATAACCCTGAGAAATCATGATCAATATAGCTCCAGCAACATGCGTGATAAATGCTCCCCGCACAATCCAACGCATCCCTATAATATCACACAATGGAGAGAAAATGGCCTGACTGATGGTAAACCCTATGAAAAACACCCCCGTGAAGACACCTAATTGGGCATTGGTTAGAACAAATTCAGTTTTTATAGAGAAAGCAATTCCAGAAATAACTGTAAATGCAAATGCTGTAGTCAATAAGGCAAGACAGCTACCGTAAAAGAGACGATTTCGATTAATCATTTTCTGTTTGAATTTAATAATTAATAATGAGGAGAAATATATTTTCTAATAATATACACAAATCAATAACCAATTGTGAGTAGTTCGGTTGGAGAATGAATTAAAAAGGTTCAAGGTTTTCATTTCACATTGTTATGTCTCCTCTGTTGAGATTATCTGGTGACATATTCTTTGTCGCGGGCGGCCATGCTTATTTGCATGTGAGAGTGTTTGCAGATTATGGATGATTGCGTATCCCAATCTCAATAGTCGCTGTGGATCTAAGTAGCATACAAGTCGTTAGATTAGATACAATATTCTTTCATATCAATTCCTTGTAATCATGTACCGTTTTTTCACAGCCCCTTTACTATTCGTATCTCTAATTTTAATTTCTAACAGTGCTGTTGCACAGCGGCCATCTTCCCCTAGAGGTGAGGCTTCAACACAAATCGGAGATGCTTGGATTGTCGTTGATTATAGTCGCCCAATCCTGCGTGGTCGTACAAATATTTTTGGCTCAGGAGAAGATTATGGCACAATGGTTACAGGTCCTGCCCCAGTATGGCGAGCCGGTGCAAACAAATCAACACGTCTGAGTACCGATGTTTCTTTAATGATTGGTGGTGTTCAAGTTGATACGGGCGAATATAGTATTTTTGTCGACCTCAAAGAGGGTAACTGGACATTTATTCTTTCATCCCATCAAGCTAAAGAATCTGGTAGAGAACCTGGAGAAGGGCTTTGGGGAGCTTACGAATATACTGATGACAAAGATGTCGTCAGAGCTCCAATGTTACTTGATGAGTTGGAGGTAAGTGTAGATCAATTTACAATTGGGTTTTATGATGTGACCGATCAAGGAGGCATTCTAGCGATGATGTGGGAAGATACATTAGCCAGCATCCCTTTCATGGTTGCTCAATAGTAGCGTTGTTTGTTGCAATTCCCTTACAATCAACGGTTCTAATTGCAAGTATATTTCCATTATTTTTTCACAGACTCTCAGTATATTGATCTTGATTTGTTACGAATTGTGTTAAAATTCGAGTGTTAACTTTGAGAGGATTCTGTTCCCTTTGACTTAGACGATAGACGGAAAAGCGAGGGCTTGCCATCAGACTACTATTCATCTTTGATTATTTCGTGAGTAGACAGGAGATCATTCAACCAGAACTTCAATATGATGCATATTTGATTGTCCGTTGTCCTCTGCTTGCGGATGTACGAATTTGATTTGTTGAATTACCTTATCCCATTGCGAAAGAATTTTCAGTGGCATGACTCAACTTCACAAATTAATCGGGTGTTTCTGCACATAATATGCCCAGTCGTTCTTGTTGATCTTGGCAGTATATGATTTCTGGTTGGTATAGTATAATAGTATAGTATAGTATAGTACATTATTGAAACAAATCTCTACCTTGCTTCAACAATCATATAATTCAAGAGACACCATTCTATAAGGTGCTTCGTTGATTTAGGTGCTTCGTTGATGTAGCTACTTCAAAAGTATCTGTTCTATAATGTTATCAATTGAATTCAGACTGGATCACTTATAGACCAAAAAGGCCACTGATGATCATAAGTTTCTAATGAAGTTGAAGCGTCCAATCCACCTTCTGACACCTACGGAAATTTCTACCCATCTTGCCGATGGACTACATAACCGATTTCAACGTAGTGACAAGGTTCTAGTGATTATCCCAGATAGCACACGGTCACTCCCTCTACCTGTTCTTTTTCGAGAAATCACCGACCAACTCATGGGACAAGTGACACAGCTGGATTTTATGATTGCTCTTGGAACCCATCCACCAATGAGTGAAGATGCAATTCTATCTCATGTAGGTATTACTCCTACCGCGAAAACAACCTACTATGCCAATGTAAACCTATTCAATCATACATGGAACCATCCTGAGTCACTTGTCACCTTGACAACCATCTCAGATGAAGAAGTGTCATCATTGACAGATGGGCTGATCAAGATGCCACTCCCAGTAACCATCAATCGAAAAATTCTTGATTATGATGTCGCACTGGTATGTGGACCAGTTTTCCCTCATGAAGTGGCAGGCTTTTCAGGGGGAAATAAATATTTTTTTCCTGGCATAAGTGGACCCGAAGTCATTGACTTCACGCACTGGGTAGGAGCTCTAATGTCAAGTCGTCAGGTCATTGGCACCTACGATACTCCTATCCGTAGATTGATCAATCGGGCTGCGCAGGAAATTCCATGTTTTCGCATGTTCATTAATTTAGTTGTCCTTGAAAATAGCCTTGCCGGAATATATATTGGAGATCATAAAAGTAAGGCTTGGTTAGAAGCCGCTGAGCATTCTTCCAAACTCCATATTAGTTGGATGACGAAGCCTGTCAACCAAGCACTGGCCCGAATCCCATTAATGTATGATGACTTGTGGACGGGTGCAAAAGGAATGTATAAGCTTGAACCAGTCATCGCCGACGGTGGAGAAATTATACTCTTTGCCCCACATATCTGCGAACTATCATATACACATGGTCGCTTACTTGATCGCATCGGCTTTCATGGTATTGAATTTTTCAGAGCACATTGGGAAACATATCAACATTTCCCCTGGACTGTCCTTGCACATTCTGCTCATGTGCGAGGTGATGCAATATATATCAATGGAGAAGAAACCCCCAGAATTCAACTCACTTTGGCCAGTCTGATTTCAAAGGAACGTTGCAAAAAAGTCGGTCTCGGATATTGTGACCCAAAGTCCATTGATCTTACTTGGTGGGAAACCAACACGCACCCCGACTATCTTTATGTTCCTCGCGCTGGTGAACACCTCTTCAGGCTCACATCAAACAGTATCGATTAGGGTATCATTGTAAATAATGGAAATCTTGCCCGAGTTAGTCACATGGTCTAATTATTGAAACTCAATCTAATTTTCTTTTAATAAAGCATCTCAAACCATTATATTTAGTTATGAAAGAGTCCATAGGGTTTATTGGTCTTGGCATCATGGGACGGGGGATGGCCATGAATCTCCTTGACTCTGGCTTTGATATGCATGTATGGAATCGCACATCAAGCCGTATGGATCCCTTAGTGTTAAAAGGTGCAATTGCTTCATCAAGCCCCGCAGATGTTGCATCTAAATGCAAGATTGTTATCATTTGTGTGAGCGATACCCCAGATGTAGAGGAGGTCCTATTCGGCGATCAAGGAGTCGTTCATGGAGCTCAAGTGGGGACATTGATCATTGATACCAGTACGATCAGCCCACAAGCCACCATAAAAATCAATGCTCAACTTAATGCCTCTGGGCTTAGCATGCTTGATGCTCCGATTAGTGGAGGAAGTGAAGGGGCAGCTAATGGAACACTTAGCATCATGATTGGAGGTGACACTAGTAATGTGAACCGTGCGATGGGAGTTTTCTCCGCCATTGGAAGCCAAATTACTCACGTTGGAGCTAATGGAGCAGGCCAAATGGTCAAACTCGTCAATCAAATTCTGGTGGTCGGAACCATGCAAGCCATTGGCGAAGCTCTTTTGTTTGCTCAGAAAGGCGAGCTGGACTTAGGTAAAACCATTGAAGCAGTTGAGCAGGGAGCCGCGAGTAGTTGGATGCTCAGTAACCGTGGGAAGCAAGTCATAGAGCGAGACTTCCGTCCTGGCTTTACAATTGATCTACAACAAAAAGATCTACGCTTAGTGTTGAAAGCTGCCGACGATTTAGGGATCGCACTCCCATGTACTGCACAAATCTTTCAATTTTATCGTAGCTTGCAAGAGCGAGGCCTTGGAAACGATGGGAATCATGCGCTCATCAAAGCTTTGGAGCGTTTATGTGATGTCACAGTTGGATCCCCAAATTAATGCATACAGTTTTCGTAGGCACTTATACCCAAATTTTATCTCATGTCAATGGTCGTGGCACAGGGATTTATATGTTTTCCCTTGAAGATAACTTCCTGAGGGAGAAAGGGGCATTTCAAGGCCTCGCAAACCCGTCTTTCTTAACGGTGGATGTGCACCGTCACCATGTGTATGCAGTCAGCGAAGTCACTCAATATGAAGAAACTCCTCAGGGTGCAGTTGAAGCATGGTCATGGAACCCAAAAACAGATTTGCTCAACTCAATTGGAACGCTCGGCACTCAAGGTGGAGCGCCCTGTTATATCAGCATCAGTAACAATCACCTTCTAATTGCAAATTATATCAGCGGATCAGTGACCGCAATCAATCTTTCTGAAGGGGATGGATTGGGAGATATTGATGGATTTGTTCAGCACTCAGGATCAGGTCCAAACACTACTCGTCAGAAATCACCTCATCCACATGCCATTGTACCAGATCCCACAGGAACGTATTGTTTAGTTCCAGATCTGGGTACTGATAAAGTACACATCTACCCCATTGATTCATTGAATCAAAGCTCTCATTCTAAGGGCGAGTTCATACAGATTCATCCAGGAGCTGGGCCTAGGCATCTGAGCTTTCATCCTTCAGGTGAGCGAGTTTATGTGATCAATGAATTAGACTCCACAATTTCATTACTATCTTGGAAAGGCGCGCAATCAGAGATCATTCATACCTTCAACGCCCTTCCTGATGACTATACCGGGCCTCATTCTGGAGCCGATATTCATGTCCATCCTTCTGGAAATTTTTTGTATGCATCATTGCGCGGAATCTCATGTATCGTTTGCTTTCAGATTGATAAACATACAGGACACCTTTCATCGCCTCAGTGGTTTCCCACTCATGGACGCGTCCCACGAAATTTTGCACTGGATCCCACTGGAGAGCTATTAATCGTTGCAAATCAGGACTCGGATACCCTAATCGTATTCCGCGTTGATCCTGGGAGCGGCTTCCTTGACGGCCCAAAGCAAATTCTTAATGTACCGAGCCCAGTATGTGTCAAGATCATTTAATCATGAGAATTTGAGTGTTATCCTATTTATTGATCCAATTCCAATGGTTATTTTTGGCATTCAAGAACGTATAACGGCTGTATGATGATCAAACTACTCATATAAATCAAGAAAAATTCATGCTCAAAGTAATTCGTAATACCCTCATGGGATTTTTTGTCTGTTGCCTCCTATCTCTTCACATGGTCAATGCTTCAGCTCAGCAACGCTACAACGTCATGGTCTTCTCCAATACAGAGGGATTTAGACATAACTCTATTGAAGCAGGCGTCGAAGCAATCAGAGACCTTGGAAGAGAGCATAATTTTGGTGTTGTTGCAACAGAAAATGCGGATTACTTTCATTCTGACTCTCTTGATCGCTTTCAAGCCATCGTATTTTTGAACACAACGCAAGATGTGCTCAATAGCAGTCAAGAAAGCGCCTTAATGGCGTTTATTCAGGCTGGAGGCGGATGGGTTGGTATTCATGCAGCCGCAGATACTGAATATGATTGGGAATGGTATGGGGGGCTAGTAGGGGCATATTTTTCATCCCATCCCGAACCTCAGCCCGCAGATATTATCGTCACAGATCGTCAACATCCGTCTACGAAAGATCTCCCTATCCGATGGAATCATACAACCGAATGGTTCAACTATACTGTTAATCCGAGATCAAAGGTTCATGTTCTGGCTGTCGTCAAAGAATCTACCTATGAAGGCGGTGAAATGGGAGACGATCACCCCATCGCCTGGGCTCATAATTACGATGGCGGGCGCGCATGGTATACTGGACTTGGACATTCAGTAGAAAGTTTCTCAGATCCATACATGCTCTCTCATCTATTGGGCGGAATTGAATGGGCTGCTGGTGCGGTAGACGCTGATGTTACTGCAACTCTTGCCTCCGCATTTGATGAAGTGATCCTGACCAGCGATCTAACCGACCCGATGGAAATTGACATCACATCTGATGGGCGCGTATTTATAACTGAATGGGCAGGTGCAATCAAAATTTGGGAGCCAGATACGGGCGTTTCTCGCGTGATCGGATGGCTCCCCGTGGATAAGAAAATTGAAGATGGGCTTCATGGATTGGCCCTTGATCCAAATTTTGATGAAAATTCATGGATCTATATCTACTACTCAGTGATCAGCGATCCGCCAATCAATCGCCTGTCACGGTTTAATTATGATGGAAAAATGCTGGATCTCGATAGTGAAATAGCATTGTTGGAAATTCCCGTTCAGCGCACAAAGTGTTGTCATTCAGGTGGATCCGTTCAGTTTGATCATAACGGTTTGCTCTACCTATCTACTGGCGATAATTCTGGTGGTATCCGTAACTCTTTGGATCCCGACCTAAGGCGAATGTCTGATCAAGGCCGCACTGCATCAAACACCAATGACTTACGAGGAAAAATCATCAGAATTAAACCTGAACCTGAGGGAGCCTACTCAATTCCCGAAGGAAATTTATTTGAAGCAGACTCTTTACATCGTGGAGAAATTTTCTCAATGGGACACCGAAATCCATTCAGGCTCGCCATAGATGATTCAACGGGTTGGGTCTATTGGGGAGATATAGGACCTGGCCTAATCGATAGTTGGGATGAGTTCAATCAAGCCAAGAAGCCTGGCTTTTATGGGTGGCCGTATTTTACTGGATACAATGTGCCCTATCCGCATTATCATCTGGCAGAACAAGAGTATAAAGAATCTGATCCTCTGAATCCAATCAATGATTCTCAGTACAATACTGGAGCTCAACAACTCCCCCCTGCACTTCCTGCATGGATCCAATATTATTACGGCCCCAGCGAAGAATATCCCGAACTTGGTGCAGGAGGAATCAATCCTATGGCTGGGCCGGCCTTCCGCATTGATGCCTCAAACCCCTTAATGACGGCTTTCCCAGAATACTATAACGGAAAAGTCATGATCTATGAATGGATGCGTAATTGGATACAGATTGTCACCATTGATGAACATGGGGATGTCCTAGAAATTGATCCATTCCTGTTAGGCAATGACTATTATAGTCCAATGGATATTGAGATGGGACCTGATGGTCGGCTTTATATTGTTGAATGGGGCGACTTATTCTGGGGAAGCAATGCGAATGCCCAACTCGTGCGATTAGATTATTACGGCGACTCGCCCCGATCAACTGTTGTCGCAGAAGAACCTCCCGCAGCCCTCCCTCTAAAGATTGACTGGCCTCCCGACGGATCAATCTTTGATTTTGATTCAACGTATAGTTACCGTGTATCCGTCCACGACCAAGCCATATCCAATCAGACCTCTGTCCAGATTTACACCGGAATTGATACCTCTCCCATTCCTTTGTCCTCACATTCGGGGCCCGATGGAGAGTTTGTAGTATCTCGTGCTTTTGCGAATGCTCTTGAAGTGAATTACGTTGATCGGTATGCACTGGTTGAAGCGTGTATTGAAACATCCTGCGACCAGGTGAAACTACAACCTCGCCACAAGGAAGCCGAACATGTTACCAGTAGCGTTCAATCTACTCGGAAAACCTTTTCTACTCATCCCGCCAGTGAACATTGGAGATTATCAGATCTGAGCGTGATGCCTCTTGAGAATGAATCACAGCTCATTTACTCTCCGATTAATCTTACAGGAATTGATGGGCTTACGCTTCGTTTTCGAAGCACTGGAACGGGTACCCTACATTTTGCAACGCATGACGGTGCCTCAAAGATTGTAGAATTAGAGATCACACCTGACATAGGAACACCCGTCACTCCAAGGCAGTCAGATGCCCTGGCTGACCTTTCAACTGATTATCCAGGACTGGAAACTTTACCTAATGGTGCTTACGATAACTGGAGAGAAATTTCATTTGCTATTGCACCGATTGAAAATAGTATTTCGTTAATGCTTACCTTTATATCTACAGATGAAGATTCCGTATTGGAGCTGGACTGGATGCGATTTGACGGGCCAGCCCTAAATTAATAACCTTAATCATTCAAATTAATGCATACAACTCGTAGAAATTTTTTAAAGACTGGTGCCTTAGCAGTCGCCTCACTGCCCCTAACCAAACGTGTTTGGAGCTCACCCCCTAAAGAGCTGTTTAAGATTTCACTTGCTCAGTGGTCACTACATCGATTACTCTTTGACGGGACGATGGACAACTTAGATTTTGCTTCGGTTTCAGCTGACCATGGAATTCTTGGCTTGGAATATGTGAACCAATTTTTTATGGACAAAGCTGAGGATACCGAGTACCTCAATGAAATGAATCAGCGTGCTGAAGATGTTGGGGCAACCAATATTCTCGTAATGTGCGACCGGGAGGGAAACTTAGGAGATCCCGATGCAGCACTTCGTCGCGAATCTGTTGAAAGACATGTGAAATGGTTAAGCGCCGCAAAGCATTTGGGATGCCATTCAATTCGTGTCAATGGTTATAGTGAAGGAAGCTATGAAGAGCAAATGAAACTCGTTGCTGATGGACTTCATCAACTTTGTGAAATTGCGGATGAGCATGAACTCCATGTCATCATTGAGAACCACGGAGGCTATTCAAGCAATGGTAAATGGCTCGCCGACACAATTAAAATGGCCGATCATCCCCGCGCAGGTACTCTCCCAGATTTTGGCAATTTCCGTATTGATGAAACTACTACCTATGATTCATACCGCGGCGTTGAGGAACTCATGCCCTATGCAACGGGAGTGAGTCTAAAGACGACAGTATTTGATGATGACGGGAATTCAGGTCCACTTGACTATGAGCGGATGATGCGCATCGTACTTGCAGCAGGTTATAATGGATATGTCGGAATTGAACATAGCCCCGCAGGTCGTGAAAGTGAAGAGATTAAAGAAGTCAAAAGGACCTTAGAGTCTGTCCACGAAATGCTGATGGCTGAGATGGATTAATTCCTCTCATCTCTGATTCTGAACTTCCCTCAAACACGAAATTCTACTTATGTGTTTGGGGGAGTTAATCACAGTATCCTATCCTGAATTCCCGCGCGGATTTTATGATATGAAAATCATGGTCGTTTCGTGAAGTGAATGCGTAGCACTTTATTATCAAGCCAGGGGATTCTTGATTGAATTCATTGTAGCCGGCTTTTTTCAGTAACCCGCTTTTTGCGCGCAAGTGCAATTTCACCAGAGTGTCATCTTCTGAGATAGTGATGGTGCTACTAAGTCGTACCAGATCACGGAAGATGGTGTCTGCTTCTGCACATTCATACCCATTCCCCACGCTTACACCGAGAAGCCTGTAGAGCTCGCTATCCATGACAGTCAACTGCGTATTGACATTGATTCGCATCGGGACGACAGAGCTCAGCGCGTCCATATGGAAGAATTTGATGGAATCGCTGATCACATTTTCAATCACCATTCTGCGTGCATTTCGTTCAATGAGTTGGGTTGGCGATCGATCCATCTGATTGGTGATCATGACAGTGGGCTTATCCTGATTGCCCAACCCTTTGATCAGCAGTTGCCGGATCTTGTGGGGTTGGTTTGAACCCTCAATATTCAAAAGATTGAGCTTTAAGGGTTCCTGAGAGAAATACTGGTTAGTGAAGCCTTTTTGTAGAAGAAAGGTTGAGCAAACCCACACAAAAATAGGAGTTTGACCTAAAGATACAAATTTTTTTCCAACTCATGTTTAACGATGGCATCTAACTCCTAGAAAGTCATTACCCAGAATACATATCACCGTTTACGAACAATGTCGGAATGCTATGTAGATCCAATTTATCCGCAAGTACAGTGTCGGAATTAATCTTTTGCTCTACGTGATCATACATTCTTGGAATAAACTCATATCTGATATTTGAGCAGATTCTGCTATAACATATCTATCAGTCGTACCATGGATAATGCATCCAAGTTTTGGAACTGAAGGTTTTGATATGATTCCAGTTTAGATTATTGGAAAGCACATTCTGCGGCCACTGCTGACGTGTAAGCCTCACGATGATACTTTAATGGAAGGTTCCTGTAAACTATGGCCACATGTTTAGGGTATTTTGCACGTATTGAGTCCAGTACTGATGACAGAATGGGCACTCATAGTCAAGATACTCAACGATTCTGACCGGTGCGGATTTAGAATCTACGGCTGTATCAAAATCTGGAGCTAATTGCCACAGTGAATCTGGTAATATTTGTTCAGCGGACGAGTAGGTCATTGATCGGGGAACAACCAGAATAGTTACTAAGATTCCACAAAAGATGAGAACTATGGATAGAGCAGTTTTAATGAATTGCATGGTACTTACCTCAACACCCGCAGCGCCTTTAATTGATCTTATATGCAATAAGAATTATGTCATCCTTCACCCCATAAGCTTTCCCACGATCTACAGACAACAAGCGAATATTTGAAGGAAGCATGAAATTGTTGACTACATCATTATTCTGATCTATTATTAGCCAATTTACTTCCGTTGCACCATAACGCTCGTTTAATTGCACCCATGTATGGCCAAGATCATCCACAGTAAAGTGCTGGTAATAGGGCTTGTTCTCGGGAATATCTGAGGCATAAGTCAATCTGCGCCTCATCTCATCTGCGTTTTCAAGCGATTTCTCAATATCTTGTCTAGTAACAGGAATGGCCTCTATATCCAAACTGAGCGTCCTTTCTATTTCCCCATTAACCGTCATAATACGAATCTCACTTTCCTTGCCACTTCCAGAATAAATCTTTCCAGTTTTTCCCACAAAAACTACAGGACTATGACTAAAAATCATATGCGTGTAGCCAGTACCTCCGTCATAAATAATCCGTTCAATGTCGGGTTCTCGTAAAATTATAGAATCCGCTCTAATGCCCCCCTGATTGATCAAATAAACATCATAGGTGTTTTCAGATGTCATCGTCTCTGGAATCCAGTTCATAAAAGGAGTCATATAGCCAACTATAAACCCCATTGTGTTAGCGCCAACTAATCTCCAGGGATCAGAAAAGGAGTCTTCAACTCTTTGTATCCTTCTCATGTCAAAGAACTCGTGCTCTGGAGGGGCATATTTATATATACGCTCATGACTATTATCCATGGCATAAACAGTATCACCCATACCAACATATATTCCTGATATTAACTCAAATTCTCCTGGACCACTACCTTCGCTACCTATTTGATGAAGAAGATTTCCTCCGGGAGAAATTTTATAGATAATCCCTGAATTACCCCATGGATGGTCATATACGTACAATTGTCCCTGACTGTCAATCTGTACGCTCTGAATATCTCCAAACAAGATATTTTGATTGTCCTCTTCCCCCAATCTCCATAACTCTGTTAGAGTTGCAGGCACACCAAGCCCATCGGACTGAGCCGTCAACTCAATCGGAGAATATAAAGGAATTACAGCAAACAGTATAAGGATTCGCTGATAGAAATTTACTCTGGAAACGATCATACCAAATGGCGATATCATTCCATGTCCTCGCCTGAATTATTATCACTTGGTGGAGGATAGGATTTGCACCCTAATGAACTAACCTCACATCCATTATCACCACAACACTTCCATCCGCCGCCCTTACAGCAATCTTTCTTTAGATTTACTTGACAGCTGATTTCTGAGTAAGATTGTGCAGTCGGTTGCCCTGATGGAGAGTGTAGCATTTCAAGTCCAAAAATCAGGCCAAAGAAGCAAGCGCATTGATAAAAGAAACTCTCACGATATTAGGTAAATCTGTTTGTTGAAGACGAACCTTTCCTAAAGTAACAAAATAAAAGGTAAAAAGCAAGTATGTGGACTATATATTTTGTTAGAGATTATTCCCACATACCCCGAATACAAGAAAGTTACATCAATTATAGATAAACAGTAAGCGCTTATTCCCGCAATGCGGCGCTTCGGAAAGAAGCAAGTGAGGGAGCCACCAACAGGGAACTCCAAGATAAGTATGGCCTGACCCAAGGAACTATCCATACCATCGCAAGGGACATCTTCCGAGTCCGAACCCACCAATTAAAAGACCAATAAACCTCCCGCAACAAGTAGGTTCGCTCTGGGAGCAGAGGCAAGCAAGACCGTTCGTTAGTTGCAGAAGCTTACAACCTGATCCGTAGCATTGCGAGGGCAAATTCAAGCGCAACCAACCCCTATCGGTTCCACACATCAAAATCGACCTGATGAATAAAAACAACTTAAATCGCATAACGAGCCATTCGGATGGAAGATGGCATACAGGGGGCAAAAGCCACTCCGAGAACACCACATCGTCGCGTTAGACATCTCGTAGAGCAGAAACAAACTCCCTAGTTTAATACATGGAACCGATAGTCACCAACAACTAATCCAGCCACCAAAAACGCCATGAAACCACAAAGTTAACCGCGACCTTTGCATTGAGGCCGTAGGGCGAGCGTAGATATAAATATGTCAACTTTATTTTTTCGCCCGCCCTTATGATAATTGTCTTAGTTCTATTTGATGTTGATACATTCGGAGAACATTGAATACCCATGAGAGTTTGAAATATTGTTCACTTAAAAAAAATTACTCAAATAGTCACTTAGTTTCTCATCTTATTCGTAATATTTAAGACAAGAAAATGATCTCACCAGACACATCAATTCAATCGGCTTCTCCACTAGAAGCTAATATCGTTGCATATGAGAAAATGCAGGCTATTCTTGAGGCACTGTACATGTATAAATGGGTCACATTCCACAATGAAAAATTCGTGGGTGTTTACGACTCTATTGACATTGCTGCCTACCAAGCGACACAGAAATTTGGAAGCCAGCCCTTTCTCATTCGTCAAGTAGGGCAGAATATGCCAACTAGAATGTCTTCGCATATTCAGTTCGGTGTTTGATATGCATGATGTAGAATGTGGTTTTCCACATTCAGATGAGGCTGTTGGTTGCCGGAGCCTCATTATTGAGGGTCCAGTCATAGATGTCCAAATAGGATTTGACCCCAAGTTTAATTTCTAATTTGAACCAACAAAAATATTGTGCACTTATTGATACAGGAGCAAGTGTAAGCAGTATTGATTCGGATCTTGCAGTTAGTCTCGGATTGCAAATGCATAATAAGGCATCTTTATCTGGAATTAGGGGAGTTCAAGAATTTAGTTCTTATATGGCACAAGTTTATGTTCCAAGGTTTAGACATACTATTCTTGGCAGTTTTTTAGGAGTACATCTCAGTGGAGGAACCCCTATCATACTATACTTGGCCGATCTTTTATAGCACTCTTTAAGATGGTGTATGAAGGATGGACCGGATCAGTGAAGCTCACCCCTTAATGGGCCATTAATCCATGAGTAGGCACGAGTTTGAACATCAGATTTAAGGGCTCTCAAAAAAACAACTGATCCAATAAAAGTTCTTCCCAATCTCGTTTTTCATTTGATGAATAGGGTTTCAGTGCGTAATTCCATTGTGGTAAGGTCTCATTTCAATCAAGATTGAATTGCTCCATTTCCTCGTACTGATTTTGATCCATCTTGGATAGACTTTGTTTAGGACTTCACTCGTGGCGGCGAGTTCTGTTTTGGTCGTAATGAAATTTTAACAGTTGAGAATGGTTTTAATGGAGTCAAACGAGATCCTGACGACCTCTAGCCACAATGTATTGAGCTTTTAGAGGAAAAAGAGATCATAGTCCCTAATCCGTCCAATCAATTCTGAGCGTGCCCTGCAACAAATCACCCTACATATCATAAACTTAATTTATGCATAAGAAATTAAATGGAACATAATTGTGGATTGAACCCTCCATTTAGTTCCTTGCATCTGATTCTTTAATGCACCTTGGGTTAAACATTTATGATGGTTGTAGCAGTGGATATTCCATTTGACTTGAATTCCGTCAAGATTAGAAATTGATATAGTGGATTTTGATACCTATCGTATCATAATGAGTTAAGTGTGGTGTCGCTGTTGGAGCTAATAGTAACCATACGATTCTATATGCATCCGGTATTTCTTTCCTTACTTTGGTCGGGTTTATTTTTTTATTTCGGCATACATCATGTACTAGCCCAAGAACCACATATTAGAACTACCCACCGAGTCATCGTTCAATTTGAACCAGATGTTTTCGTTAGTGAGGGTTTAGCCAAGACAGGCTTATTTGGATTTGATCAGAAAGCATTGAAATACAATGTTCAGTCCATTACTCGGCTGTATCCATTTTTGGACTTTGTAAAATCTAACGAAAAAATCTCCAATAATCTATCCTCGCTACGTAGAACCTATTATGTCCAATATGAAGCAGATACATTACCTGTAATCGTTGCACATGATTTAATGCAAGAACATGGGGTTGCCTATGCAGAACCTGAGCAAATTAATGAGCCCAATACATTTGAACAAGATCGCAATGAACCAGATGATCCATACTATGATCAACAGTCATATCTCCAACTCATCAGGCTACCAGAGGCTTGGGATGTTGTTAAGGGATCCGATCAAGAACCACCCGTCATCATTGCAATTGTTGACAGCGGGACCGAATTGAATCACGAGGATCTTCTTGATAATCAATGGATCAATGAGGATGAGATTCCCAGAAATAATATTGATGATGATCAAAACGGATTCGTTGATGATGTATATGGGGTTAATTTTTGTGATCAAGATGCATTGAACCATGCCCCTAATGCCATCAATTCCCAAATGAATGGTAGCGATCATGGAACTGCAGTGTCGGGTGTTGCTGGGGCAGTCAGCGATAATGGAATTGGACTGACTGGTGCTGCGTGGAATGTAAAATTAATGCATATCAAGGCAAATTGCCCAGATCCTAACAATGATTTTCACTATGAAGGAGTCATGTATGCAGCCATGAATGGGGCTGATATTATCAATACCAGTTGGGGAAAAACTCAGTTTATTACTGTACCCCCTCCCAAATATGTCTCGGAAACTCTTGATCTCGCTACTGATTTGGGCTCACTAGTCGTCGCATCAGCCGGCAATAATAGAATCAATTCAAATGATACGCCCCGATATCCAGCCCAGCACCCCCGAGTATTGTCCGTAGGAGCAACAGAACGTGATTCACAAAAAATAGCATCTTTTTCATCCTATGGAAAGACCGTGGATGTATTTGCACCGGGGGTTGATATTCTCTCAACAACTTTCAATAATCAATACCGCAGCTACAACGGAACATCTTACTCAGCGCCATTGACCGCGGGGGTTGCCGCACTAGTAAAGACCCGCTTTCCAGATATAAGCCCTGATGCACTTCGTCAGCAATTACGCCTTTCAAGTGAAAATATGGATCACTATAATCTTCCCAGATACAATGGGCAATTAGGGCGCGGATTTATCAATGCATTTGCAAGCCTGACACCCCAAAAATTTCCAGGTATCCGCCTTCGTAAATGGTCTTGGAGCGATAGTGACGGCGACCGTCAAATTGATTCACACGACGAGGTGACAATCAACATGCAGATCGTCAATGATCTCGTTGATGCCCATCAACTTACACTTGAACTCGTCCCAGCAAATTTCTATTCTTTTATTACTGTAAGTCCTGCAATGATATCTATTGGCTCATTGGCCAATAATGATTCTATGGATGTAGAGTTTCGTCTCAAAGTCGCGACTGATGCTGGTTTAAGTAAAGTTGTTCAATTTTATCCTCGCATTCGTGAAGGGGCGTTTGTTGATGATATAGAAGTTTTGACATTCGGGATCAATCTTCGCTTGAATGCAACATTCAATGCTCTTGAGGCGCTATACAATTCTACCAACGGGGATCACTGGCATAATAATAAAAACTGGGATTTGACTAGCATTCCAACGATTGAGTCATTAGACCAATGGAAAGGAGTCAGCTATACAAAATTATCACTGACCCATTTGAATCTGGAGAGAAACAACCTTAAAGGATTTCTCCCCAAAGAATTAGGAAATCTCTCCCAACTCCAAGTGATGGGGCTAAACACCAATTCTCTTACTGGCAGAATACCTACAGAATTGGGAAATCTCAAAAACATGAATCTGCTTTCCTTGGAAAATAATTCATTGTCAGGATCTATCCCCTCTGAACTGGGGAATTTGTCTAATTTATTGTTTATGTATCTTCAAAATAATTTACTGTCAGGGACATTACCAAAGGAACTGGGGCAGCTTTCTAATTTAAGGAAATTGAATCTCTCTGGGAACGAATTCTCTGGTAGCATTCCACCAGAGATCGGTCAATTATCAAAACTTATGGATCTAAACCTGTCAAATAATTTATTGGTTGGTAAGTTGTCTAGAAGTATGATGAAACTCAATAACTTGAAGTCGTTGAAATTTGATGGTCAAGATCTCTGTGCGCCATCAGATCCTGAGTTTCAGAAATGGCTTGAACAAATCCCCGATGTCAGCGGCCCTCATTGCTCTGGAATTGCATTCAGTAGCACAATAGAAGATCAATCATTCACTTTAGGTAATCAAATCACTCCTCTTATCTTGCCCGAAGCATTCGGTGGAACACCCCCAATCACCTATACACTTGAAGGCATACTTCCCCGAGGACTGGCATTTAATGATAACTCCAGAACGATCACAGGAATTCCTGCTGTCACAGCGAGTCCAACTCAATATCACTACACAGCCACCGACTCTAATTTATTGGTGGATAGTCTCACTTTCACAGTTGAAGTAGTCTCACCTGTGTCTAATCAGGATTATGGTATTCCAGAAATATTTGTTCTACATGGTAATTATCCAAATCCTTTTTCGCAGAACACTCATTTAGTGTTTGATCTACCATGGCGGGCAACGGTCAATGTTCAGATTTATGATATTAATGGACGAAATGTATTGACCGTCATTCCAAAAGACATTGAAGCAGGATGGGGGAAGACGGTGAAAATCAACAGTGCATCACTATCTAATGGAATTTATATCTATAAACTCAATGTCTCATCAGTCACAGGGAGATCAGTCCATCATGGAAATTTTGTTCGGCTTCAGTGATCATGACTGCCCCGTTCTCATCAAGAAAATTGATGCGATAATCAAAAACTGTCTGTCCTTATAGGTTACAAACAGCGATCAGCTTTTCTGGTCTATGCTTCACAAATAGGCCTTAAATGCTCAACCAATATTATAACTCGTCGTCACCTGCGATAGACACCGATCTACAACGGTGAGAAACCTACCTTTGAGTCAGGGTTTTTCCATCCCAATGAACCATCGTTTCCGTTTCAATTGAAGCATTGATCATGTGTGCACATGCAGCTGCATGATGCCCAATCTCTGCATCTTCTTTTGTTGAACTTCCACTCCGAATCGCTTCAAGCCATTCCTGAATGTGTACTGACATAGAATCTCTTCCCTCAGAATGATACACTTCCTCACCAGCCACCGTCCCTTGTGGTCTACTTGAGGGGATTTCAGCATGGCGGATTTCAGGATCTTCAAAATATGCATCCTCCAATTCCTTAGACCAACTGGCCGTCACCCATCCATTGCTTTCATTGACGCGTTCAGGAATAAATCGTAGACCTCCACCAAATACCAGCGAGCCTTCGGTTCCTAAGATTCGCATTCCCCCAGAATTACCTCCTTGATTATTGAATGTACCACTGAGATTGACCATGAACCCATCAGCATATTTTAATGATGCATTAATGGTATCTGGAACATCCCGCGAATGAATCCAGCGATAAAGATCGCCCATGGCAAAGACGCTCACAGGAATTTGAGATGCCATGATGTAGTTGATTGTCGTACACGTATGCACATATAAATCAGTTGAGAGCCCACCAGAATAGTCCTTGTAGCATCGCCATCTAAAAAAGCGCTCTGGGTTATATGGGAGCTTAGGGGCAGAGCCAAGAAATAAATCCCAATCCACGGTAGCAGGCGAAGCATCAGGAGGAATTGGATAAATCCATGCACCAGAAGCAGTATTACGATTGGTACTGGCTCTTATCATTGTTACTTGCCCCAACTTTCCCTCCTGAATCATCTGGCGGGCTTTTTGAACAAGAATACTGTTTGGACCAGGACTCCCTACCTGCACGGCAAGATTATTGTTTCTCTGAGCCTGAATAATGCCCTCACCCTCTTCAATAGAATAGGTCAGAGGCTTTTCAATATATGCATGTTTACCCGCATTTAATGAATCAACCGAGTGCTGATAATGCCAATGATCTGGGCTTGAAATGACCACTGCATCAATATCGTCACGTGAGATAATTTCGCGATAGTCTGCCATAGTATCCGCTCTTCCTCCGGTGCGGCTTTTAATTCGCTCCAATCGCCCCGTATAGGCATCGCATGCAGCAACAATCTCTACCTCAGGAAATGCTTTCAGGGATTCAACTAACCCATGTGCCCGAGCACCTGCTCCAATCATTCCAACGGTGATACGGTCACTTGGAGGTACAAATTCAGGACGTGCTCCAAAGGCAAGTCCAGCAGTGCTAATCGCACTGGATCGTAAAAAATCGCGACGTGTTACTGTAAAATGCTTAGCCATGATGATTAAAGGATTGGGGTTAAAACAAGGTTTCTATATAAAATGCGACCATGATCGCCTTGTAGGTAAATAGGTCCTTCTGAGAACTCATCTGCTGTCATTGCTCCACCTGTGATACCTAAAACTGGTTGGTTATCAATGATTGTGGTTCCGTTTAAAATTACAGTAAGATGGCGTTGATGGAGGGTAATGTCCATTGACTGCCATTCACCAGCAGGCTTCTCTGCATTCACTGATGGCTCAATTCTGCTATATAGTGCTCCCATGTGGTGAGGGTTGGTATCTCTACCATAGGTATCTGCGACTTGAATTTCATAGATACCACGAAGATATACACCACTGTTGCTTCCCTCAGGCACATTGACTTCAAGCGTTAATCTAAAATCCTCAAATGTTGCATCAGTGCGAAGGTTACCATAACTGATATGATCCTCTTCATCATGTTGGACTGGATCATTGACGAGAAGCCCATCCTCGGCCTTAAAACCATTGACCTGTTGGTCGTTGATGAGATGCCATCCAGTCAGGTCAGTTCCATTAAATAGCTCAATTGGCTCCCCATAACTGATCATTGAGAGGTCTGGAGCAGGTGACAATTCTGGAATTCGCTCTGCCTCAAATTCAATAACTTGCGTCCCCATTCCCGAATGATCTGGCAAATGAGCAATTCCTTTCAAACGGTCCCCTTCCGGTTTGAGTGTTAATGTGTTTGTGACCGTAAATCTACGTGAAGTCCCATCTTCCAATTGTCGATTGACGGGCTGAATCCGCGTAACGATGAGTGAATTGTTGGTGACATTCACACTGGAAACTGGCAGAACACTACCCCCATACCAGAGTAGGGACGCATCAAGAATTCCTTGATGATCGGAAACTTCAAGCCAGCCAGCCCCTCCTGGAAGATGGAGCGCCCATCGACCTTTGAATGAATCTACAATCTCTTGAGCATTCACTGGATAGATGCATAAGGTCAGAATGTAGCAAAACAATAATCTGTAAAACATTGTGAGTTGAATTAATTTGGGTTAATATAAAAAACCTTTCGATATATTATTCAGCACGGCGTTCCATTGGCATTTGGGTTCCAGTGAGGATCATTCTCCCCCAAGTTGCATCATCATCTCCAGTGCCGTATATCATGAAATGCCCGCCATAGGGGCCCCCATCTGGATCACAGTGAACGATTTCAAATCCATAAACATCTCCAACCTGTGGAGGTGTCCACCGTGGATCGCTTTTACCAAAAGTAGGCATTAACTTAACCCGAGCCTCTAAAATATAGTCGGCTACAGAAACTCCCCATGGATTGAATCTAAACTCGTAGGACACGGCTTCTTCTGGAATTGGTTCTTCTATACGTTGTTCTGAAGCTGTTCCATGTCTCCACCAGGCTGCATAATCGGGTTTGGAGGCATCGGCTACAAAGCAGAATGCATTATCTCCCTGACCCCAATACTCTGGAGCTTCGTCTCTAGGAGCTTCAAGAAAGAAACAAATACTATCACGCAGATACCATGCAAATGGTTCATCTCCTGGAGCCTCTACATCATTAACATTATCTTTCACCTCTGCTCCAAAGTATAGATATTCCGAATCCCATCCCACATAATATCGCGCTTGAAGATCATCCTCTGGGTGGGGTTCATTCCCATGATCAGTCAGTCGATTACGCCGACCGTCATCATACCAAAACGTGTGGCGTAAGCGATAGATATCCCATACCCCATCAGTGAAAGCCAAATCCTTCCATTCGGCTAAATCTCCATCAATCTCTGGAGCAACAGCAAGTTTAGGAACCAGTAGCTTGACGGTTTCTGTCGGACGGGGAGCATCCTGACCTATCGCTACATATCCTTGTAGAGCTAAAATTATGATACATACTAGGCGCTTCATCATGATTCATCAATCATTTGTTGAGTAAGAATTTAATAAGCATAAAGTTAATATCAAAATTAATATGATTTCATAGCAGTCTATTGGTCTTCCTCGCTGAGATATAGCATAGCATTGATCACTCGTTTTTCAGTTCAATGAGATAGAGCCAACACGTCAAACCTTGATATCACAAATAATTAAATCCTGCTCCCCTGGAACGGGTTTTACGATGAGTTTTATTCATGTTGTGTTGATTTTGAGATATTTATCAATCAAATGGTGATAATTTGTAGAAAATAGTTTATATTTAGACTAAATCTAAATAAATCTCGATGATTTACTTTTTTCAATTTCTAAAAACCTTTTCATTTTTACAATCATGATTCAACTTACAAGGATACTTTCGTTATTTGTTTTTCTTTTATTGTGTTGTGTATCTACGAGTCATGCACAGCAATCCAATTCTTGTGGCTTGATGATCATGGCGCATGGAGGCTCAGAGCAGTGGAATGAAGCAATAGAGGATGTCGTTGCCCCAGTCATGAAAAAATTTCCTACTTCAATCGCTTTCGGAATGGCAGATCATGAAACATTAAAGGCATCAATCTCTGAATTGGAGAAACAGAATATTGACTGTATTGCTGTCGTACGATTATTTATGTCTGCTCAATCTTTTCTGCATCAAACTGAGTATCTACTCGGATTAAGAGAAGATGAACCTCCTTTCTTTATATCTCATCATGGGCCTGGTCATCATGCTGAGCCCCCGACTCCGGTGGAATTCAATGGTAAAATAGCGATCAGCCAAACAGCGTTATTGGATGCTCCTGAGGTCGGCAATATTTTAGCCACAAATGCCCTTGCACTCAGTGACAGTTCTGGCAATGAATCAGTTTTAGTTATTGCACATGGAGCAGGAGATGATCAAGTCAATGAACAGTGGCTTCAAAAACTGGATGTGCTATCGGAAACCTTAAGGGAAACTGGCCTATTTCGTAGCGTTGGGGTCCATAGTTTGAGAGAGGATTGGGAAGACAAACGTCCAAAAGCCGAGCAGGGTATCCGTGATTTTGTAGTTGAGCACTCCGAAAATGGGAACCGTGTTATTGTGCTACCATTTCGATTATTTGGTTTTGGCCCCTACGCAGAAGTTCTTGATGGATTGACTTATGAATCTAACGGTAAAGGATTATTGCCACATTCAGAAGTGAGTCAATGGATTGAGCGCATGGCTGGACAATTATTCTCTGAACTATCTGAAGATGTAGATACGTGAGGTAAAACGTGTTAAATCCTAAGACCAGTCAAATGTAGTTGATCGCACTGAACGCTCTCCACTCCTGTTAAGCCCTTTGATTTCTGCGAAATTTCAATTGATTGAGATTTGGTTGAGCAGTTCTTGGAATTTGGATTGTATTCTATTGCGCATTTGCCCAGTCAGCAGATAATACTTCCGCCTGTTTAATGACTGTCTTTACTGCTTTTTCTCGTTTATCTGGAGGATAACCAAATTTTCGAAGATCTCGTCTAATTAAACTTCGTATTTCGGCTTGAACATCCTCGCGATATATCCAGTCAATTTTGACTTTTTCGCGAATCGTTTGAGTCAATTTGCGTGCGATTTCGCTGAGCTTTTCATTTCCCAAGACTTTAATTGCACTATCGTTATCTCCGAGTGCATCGTAAAATGCAAGCTCATCATCAGAAAGATTAAGTGCTTCTCCGCGGGCATTAGCGTCCCGCATTTCATTTGCAAGATTAATCAATTGCTCAATAATAAATAGTGTGTCAAATGCATCGTTTTGATAGCGATTGACCGTATCTTGCAACATTTCCGAAAATAATTTAGCTTGGATAATATTCTTTCTTCTGCGGTTTAATATCTCTCCTTTCAATAGTTTTCGTAAGACTTCTACTGCGAGGTCGGGTTGAGGAAGAGCATGCACCTGCTTGAGAAAATCTTCAGAAAGAATTGATATTTCGGGCTTCTTCAATCCTGCAGAAGAAAAGATATCAATTACTCCATCTGATACGACAACTTGCGAGACGATCTGACGCATAGCACGATTTATTTTCTCATCAGCGTGGAGCTCATCTGGCGCACGTTTTGACAGTGCAGTCGCCACAGTCTGAAAAAAAGCAACATCATCTTTAATACGGTCAGCCTCTTCATGCGGAACGGCTAATGTGAAAGCTTTCTTGAGTCCTCGTACTGCCTTGATGAATCGTTCTTTCCCATTTTTCTGTGCTAAAATGTGTTGCATTGCTGCTGGTAGTATATCTAGTAATTCTTTTGAAGAATTTACAGACCGGTCAAATCCATGGAAAATGGTAACGCAAATTTCATATTTAATTAGCATTGCCTCAACTGCCTCATTCTTATTTAAAGTAGACTTTCCTTGACCACCATTTTCCGTGTAGCTAGCTAATGCTAATTGAAGGTGATTAGCCAGTCCAAGGTAATCAACAATCAATCCACCAGGCTTGTCTTTGAACACCCGATTCACTCTCGCAATCGACTGCATCAACCCATGGCCCCGCATTGGCTTATCTATATACATAGTGTGAAGACTTGGGGCATCAAAACCAGTCAACCACATATCCCGGACTAAGACTATATTGAAAGGATCATCAGGATCACGAAATCGTTTTGCAAGCATCTCTCGTCTGGACTTACTCCGAATATGTGGTTGCCAGTCATTAGGATCAGATGCTGACCCTGTCATGACCACCTTAATCGCCCCACTATGATCATCTTCGCTATGCCATTGGGGATTAAGACGAACCAATTCTTGATATAAATCAATACAGATTTCTCTACTCATACAGACAATCATCGCCTTGCCATGTAGCACTTCCAGACGTTGTTGAAAGTGAGAAGAAATATCTTCGGCAATCATCTTGGTCCGTTGGGGGGAACCAGCAACTGCCTCAAGTTTCGACCATTTTGATTTTGTCTTCTCTCGCTCCCCAGATTCCTGATTCTCGGTAATTTCTTCAAATTTGGGGTCAAGTTTGGGTTGTTCGCTTTCATCTAAACTTAGCTCGGCAAGTCGACAATCGTAATAAATAGGTACTGTTGCTTTGTCATCAACTGATCTCTGAATATCGTATATACTGATATGATCACCGAATACCAAGCGTGTATTCGTATCAGCCCGTTCAATTGGTGTTCCAGTGAATCCAATAAATGATGCATTGGGTAGCGCATCTCGCATGTGTCTGGCATATCCATCAATAAAGTCATATTGACTTCGGTGGGCCTCATCTGCAATTACGACAATATTATGTCGCTCAGAGAGAAGCGCATGATCATGACCCTGATGATCTGGAAAGAATTTCTGAATCGTTGTAAATACGATTCCTCCCGCTTTCACAGATAATTTTTCTCTTAGGTCGATGCGAGATTCCGCTTGGACTGGAGTCTGACGTAAAAGCCCTTTGCATCTGGAAAATGTTGTAAAGAGTTGATCATCAAGATCATTCCTATCAGTCAAAACCACCACTGTAGGATTCTCCATGTCGGGATGTCGGATGATCATTCCGGTGTAAAACACCATTGTGAGGCTTTTCCCTGATCCCTGAGTGTGCCATACAACTCCAACCCGTTTATCACCGAGCGCACCACCATAATTAACGGGACGACCCGTGACAGTATGAGTGTCAGATTGTATTTTTTGAGTGGCGCGAAGTGTTTCAGAGATTGCGGCTCTGACTGCATGAAACTGATGGTATCCGGCCAATTTTTTTGATACTTCTATACCATCGTCTTCAAAAACAGTAAAATTCTGCATCAAATCAAGTAAGCGACCTTTCTCAAAAACGCCCTTGATGAGAACTTCTAATTTTTGATCGGTGTTTGAAGCGAAGGTCTCTCCATCAATTGTCCGCCAAAATTTGAACCATTCAATGCCAGCTGTAAGCGAACCGATAGTCGCTTGCGTTCCATCTGAAATCACTAACGCTAGATTATAGACAAAAAGAGATGGAATCTGATTTTTATAGGTTTGTAATTGATTCCATGCAGTCTTAAGTGTGGCGCTTCTATCAGAGGGTGATTTTAACTCAATCACGGCAAGCGGAAGTCCATTTACAAATATCACAATATCGGGTCTCCGTTTGTGCTTACCCTCCGATACAAGAAATTGATTGGCGACAGACCATGAATTATTATCAAGATTATCAAAATCAAAAATCTTAACACGATCGTAACGAGGTTTGCCATCATCCCCCTGATATTCAACTGACACGCCCTCAATGGCCATCTGATGAAACTGGCGATTTTTAGAGACAATGGAATGGCCTCTTAGATTAAGTATTTTGAACTGAGCATTTTGAATTGCTTCTGAAGGAAGCGTGGGATTGATTCGTTTCAGGTCTCCAGTCAAAATTGTTTTGAAATACACATCTTTAGATGACGGACGTAGTATGTACTCACTAGGTGTAGCGTTAATTTTACCATAATCAAGCTCATAAAACCATCCAAGAGCTTCTTCTTCTACTAGATCTTCTGATATTAATGTCATGATTAAATTTCTGTTATTCTAATTCGGAAAGGTTTTCAATATTATTAAGCCAGAGATCAAAATGCTTGCACTCTGAACGAATACGAATAATACCAATCCTCGCTGATATTTTAGAACCATGTTCTACCTTTTTGTATTCAGGATCTAAAAGTTTACGAAGTCGAGCAGATGGATGCGAATGAATTCCATTATTGATATGCTCAGGGCTTGAAAATTTGTGACGTATTGAAACGAGTGAATCATCAAATTTCTTCCATCTAGGTTCAATTCTGGAAAAACATTTTGGATCAGAAAATAATAAGGCTTCAAATTCATATGGTTGAATGTAAGGTAAAAAGCGATCCGGTCTACAACCGATCTCACTGATTACCGCTTGGTGAAACGCTTCCTCAATTTTTACCACGCGATCAACAGGATCCCTTATTGTATCAACGCTTTGAAGTCCTGGGAAATCTCGTGGCAAGCAATATAGATCAAAAAATGTTGTTACATAAGTATTTCTTCTCTCCCTGAGAGCATCCCGAAGATAATAGAAAATACGCTGTTTATTTAGTGCACCTCCACTTGATTTAGTGGAGGTAGGAATTAGGCGTGGTTGTACATAAATCCCTTTTGGGAAAAGTTCATTATATATAATTTTATTCACAAATTCAACTTCAGTTTTTCCTTCACACAGGACAATAATTGTCAACATGGTAGAGGCCTACTCCCGATAACATTCATTTTCCATAAATCTCCGAGTGAATGATTCTCAAACCAAATATCCAGCCTATCTAAATCCAGCCTATCTAGAACGGTTTCATCGTTCTGCCTGCTCACAACCACAATATCTTGTGGATCAAAATTATTAATAAGCTCTGGAGATTGGGTTGAGATGATGACCTGTTTATAGTTGGCAGCACTTTGAATCATTTCGGACAGGAGCGCAAGTGCATATGGATTTAGTCCCAGCTCAGGTTCGTCAATGAGGATTAAGCTAGGCTGCATGGAATGTGGCTGATTTAACAGAGTTGAAAGGCATATGAATCGTAATAAACCATCTGAAAGTTGTTGAGGGCTATATAACGATTCTTGCCCCCCTGATGCGTGATACCACTCTAATTGTAGGCTATCTCTTGTACTATTCTCCCCATTTAAAACAAAATCTACAAAGAATGGGGCAAAAACATTGGTTACTTGCACGATTCTCCGATAATGATTCGGATACTTTTCTTTAAGGTAAAATAAATTGAGCGATAGATTACTTGCATCTGGTTTAAGCCAGAGATTATCACATATATCCGAGTGATTGCGAACTCGAGCCGTATGACACATATTTTGAAAATGAAAAATTTGCCAGCTTTTCATCTGGGGTAATACGTACGAAGTAAATAGGCTTTCATGGGTTTTTGCTAGAAATGTCTCTTTATTGCCGCCTGGCCATACTGAGGCTTCATTGTCTGTTCTATATCCACCAATTAAAAAGTCTAAATAGCTCAAATCTGCGTCATCGTCATCGCTTTCAATTCCGGGTATAGTCTTCTCGTGGGAAAAAATTAATGAGTTATCTTTTGATTCAAGTGAAAATTCGTATTCGCAATTATTATTATTAAATGATAGCCCGGCTTGAATTCTTGAAGTATGTTTTCGTCCACCAAAAAGTAATGCGTCCGGTCCACCCTCATCATGGACAAACTCTTGAAGGCGCTCCTGAGATAGAGCAGCGAACATATTAAAAAAACTTAGCAGATTACTTTTTCCAGTTCCGTTATCACCAATCAGAATGGTCACGGGACCAAGTTCAAATTTATCAACGTTACGAATTGACTTAAAACCGCTTACAGAAAAATGATCTATGCGTGCCATCTAAATCAATATTTAAATATTCAATCTAACCACTCGTGATATAACTAATCTGGTTTAGGGTAAGATTACATAGATTCAACAATGCTTGAGGTATTTCTGATTCACATAAGTTTGAAAATATGTAATTGTGGTTTGAGAGGCTGAAATTACCACGAGGAATTCATGATCATTGATCTTCAAAAAAGATGGCCTGTGCACAGAAAATGTATTTTCAGACTACATGATGCAACTCCCTCGCCCCTATGCGTGATGAAGGTTTGTGACTATTTGATTCTTATATGTTTGCTCCAATTGGATGCTACCCAAATTTTGAAGCACTTAGTTCATTAGGTTCAAATCGCTAAATCGTATATCTTTAGTCCCCATGGAATTAGATACTCCACATAGTGAATACATCTCTGTCGGATCTTGAAATATACTTAGGCGAATTCGTGAACCAAGCACGGACTAATCACTGTGTATTGAAGTGGATTTGTTATCCCGAAATCCACCTGACTTCCAATTCAATATTAGGGTATTGTCCCTAAGAAAACCCTTCACCAATAAATTTTGGATTAGTCTTAACATTATTTATTCAACTCCAGTAAATTTTCAGGCTATTGTCTGACTAAATGTGTTTATTGGGTGGGGATATAACTGTGCGAATTTCCCCAGAAATCAGCTTAGGGAGAAGAGTATCGCGAATTCGTGACAGCAACGAAATCTGATTAGCATGACTCAATACTTGACTTCTATATGAACTAACAATTGATTGAAAAATTTCTGCTATGCAATCTGGAGGGATCGTTAGTTTAAATGAACTAAGAGCTCTTGCATTCAAGCTTTTACGTGTTGTACCAACTGATGTGGTTCTTACAAGCTGCCAGTATAATACAGATCGCGACCAATATTGGAGGAAATGACGGTGGAACTTTTTTATTGGACGAAATCTTATGAGATAAGATGCAAACACACCATTAATATCTTCCTCCACAAGAATGCAGTGACCTGGATCAGCCATTCTAGCAATTAATAGATCTCCTTCTTGAAGTCTGTACTTAACAAATTCATCACTGCTAATCTGACAATGGGGTACTTGATTCCAACTAATCCAAAACGACTTGTTGATATCCGTGATTCTCAGAAATTTCGGACCTTTTGGCTCTGGAGTTGCAGAGGCTGTGTATCCGTACTGGGGTTTTGATGACATTTCCCCTAAAGTTGTCACCTCCCAACCCTCTGGAATTTCCCCTAGCACAGAGTTGACCAAACGATCTGGAAACATATCATCAATATGTTTTGGTAATCCTGTATCTCGCCCCTCCATTTTAGCACGGACAGGCTCAAAATCAACAAACCAAGATTTGAATAGTGCCTGAGCCATCTCTTCTAGTGTCTTGTTCATTCTACGATTAAGTTCAATTTTGTCATCTAATGAGCCAAGAATATAAGCAATAGCGCGTTGCTCAGATAAATCAACTGGAATAGTAATCTCAATATCAGAAAAACGCCCCTTTGAAACATTTGTATAGATTGAACCTCCCCCCCCTCTTGAATCCAACTCAGCTCCTAGTTGAGTAAATACATAGTACAAGAAGCGTGAGTCTATCCCACTTATAGGAACGAGACTATTTATCTGCTGATTTGTGAAACTCGGGCGAGTTGTTATGCCGCATTCGCCTATGGTTGCAATACAGGACATCATAACAGCACCAGTAGGAAGGCGGCTGGAGTGAACTTTGGACGCACCCTTATCACTCAATGTTCTTTGGCTTTCATGAATAAGAGCATGATTTTTGAGGTCTGGAATTGTAATGAATGGAAAGATACCATCATAGTTACCAGCATCTGCGGTTGAAGGAGTTTTTCCAGTCACAATTCGGCCGAGATCACCAATTTTAAAAGTTTTCCAACTATTTTTGTATGTCTCCGACTTAGAGTCTCCGTTAATCAATTTCAAACCAATATCATGCCCATGATCTGTATATGCATTATTTGTTGAATTTTGAATATGATTGTGATTTTGTAGCGTAACTCCTTGCTCTTTAATAATAAGCCGAAAACCTTCCTCAACACTGGCAAGATCAATAACATCAACTCTAAATGGGAGAATAGATTCTTCCAAATCTTCCCTCAAAGCAGCAAGCGTTGAAACCGGTAGTGGATCCTCACTTAAAATAGCAAGATCCAAATCAGAGTAGTCCTTTGCAGTCCAAGTTGCCCGCGATCCAAACGCAACAACTTGGTAATCTGGAACATGGAGACGAAGTGCCTCTCGCACAATTTTCCAATGGTCAGGACTGAGATCAATCACAGGAGAAAAAGAACTCATTTCAGATTAATGTTCAATGATTTTGAGCCTCTAAGGCACGAATCAAATCCTGAGTATCAGAAATAAATTCACCTATCAGCATATATATCATTTCGGCTCTTTCAAAACTATATCTATGAACGGCATCATTTCGAGCATCATGGTAATTGTCCCATCTATCAAAATCTTGAATCAAGCGGTTCTCAAGAGCCAATCGGAATAGATTTCTCCTTGAAATTCCATCGGCAATGCCTGTCGTCACATTGTTGTTGAGCCAACGTGCAATCATCTTCCAACTTAACTCATAAGTCATCTCAAAATGTTTCAATACACCTGCACGAATAGCAATCACTTCAAAGTGGGTGCGCTGACTCATACGCTCAGTATCCTCGCTTACAGCGAAAACTTCTTTCAGAGCATTGAAAGATTTCTTCAAACTTTCTAAATCAAGTGACATTTTTACTAAACCGAAGTGGCATCATAAAGATCTAATCATATTAAGAATCATTCAAGATGATGATAATAATTTGCTATACATGGATTTTGAAACACAGTATCAACTTGTCTATTCTTTCTCCCCTATCGAAAATCCCAGCATCTCTAAGTTCGCTTTAATTGCCTGATCAAGCTTTGCACTTTCAGACTGCTGTTGGCCAAGTTGTACAACTAGTCGCTTCATCTTATCGCTAAACGGCTCTGAATCCTCTTCCTGAGATTCTACACCTACATAACGACCTGGAGTTAGGACATGTTCGTTCTTTTGAACCTCCTCAATGGAAGCACTCTTGCAATACCCTGGAACATCTTCATACCCATTACCATCTGCTCCTTTCTGCCAAGAGTGGTATGTATTCGCTATACGACTGATTTCTTCGGCAATAAGTTCCCTTAGTGTCCGACTCAGCATTCGGCCCATTTTACGTGCATCTATGAATAAAATTTTTTCCTTTCGCTTGCTCTTACGCGCCAGAAACCATAAACATGCTGGAATTTGAGTTGAATAAAAAAGTTGACCCGGTAAAGCTACCATACAATCTACTAAACCATTTTCAATCAAATTTTTCCGTATCTCAGCTTCAGCCTTCTGACCAGAAGACATTGATCCATTTGCCAATACGAATGCAGCAATTCCGTTCGAGGATAAATGATGGAGGATATGTTGCACCCATGCAAAATTAGCATTACCCTTAGGTGGCACACCATATTTCCAGCGCCCATCTTCTTTTAATCTCTCTCCCCCCCAATCCGAAACATTGAATGGAGGATTTGCTAGAATATAATCTGCCTTTAAATCTGGATGTTTATCTTCGTGAAAACTATCGCCCTGTGCAATCTGACCATCAATTCCTCGTATTGCTAGATTCATTTTCGCCAAACGCCAAGTCGTATAATTTGACTCCTGACCATAAATAGATATGTCTCCCCGTGATTGATCTCCATTATTATTTGCATGGGAGCTGATAAATTCTACGGACTGAACAAACATTCCAGAAGAACCACAGCAGGGATCATAGACACGCCCTCTGTAGGGTTCTATCATTTCAACCAAAAGTTGCACTATACATCTCGGAGTATAAAACTCACCCCCTCTTTTTCCCTCAGCACTGGCAAACCGAGATAAAAAATACTCGTAAACACGGCCTAATACATCTTTTGAACGCGCCTCTGCACCTCCCACTTGAATATTACTGATCAAATTAATGAGTTTGCCAAGACGCTCTGTATTGATTGCAGGGCGGGTATAGTCTTTTGGAAGTATTCCTTTTAGGCTATCATTCTCTCTTTCAATTGCTCTCATTGCATTATCAACCTCTTTGCCGATGCTAGATTGAGGGGCCTTTTTCATGAGGTGTTCCCAACGTGCTTCCTGAGGAACCCAAAAAATACTCTTTGCTCGGTATTCATCTGGATCCTCTGGATCAGCACCATCTGAACGTTCACCCTCAAGAGTTTGCCGTCTTTCTTCAAATGCATCCGAGATATACTTCAAAAAGAGTAGTCCAAGAACTACATGCTTAAATTCTGATGCATCCATCGTGCCTCTTAATGCATCGGCCATTTCCCAGAGTTTAACCTCATACTCCGCCATCATTGAGCGATTGTCTAAAACTTGACTCTGCCCAGATTCTTTACTTTTTTGTGACATAAATTTGAATTAATTATTACAGTTCTACTACGGAATCATTTAAAACGCACCACAATCAGTGGTGTTGTGACTTTCCATCAAGGTTTACCCTGTATACCCATCATAAGGTTCACATACCACTCCATCAATGAATGATGGGATACTTTCTATTATCTCCGATAGACTTTGATTGAGAAAGAGGGGTATGGAAAGGCCGATCTATAATGTATATGAAAGTCTGCATTCATGACTCTCTCAATAGCCTCAATTCCCGCGTAGGCAAGTGAATCTGAAGCAGGTACAATCCCGCTTGATTGTGTCTGTCTTACTCTCTAAAATTGACTAGTTCCACAGTTAAGTTATCCATGTATATCACAGCCAGAAACTGGGATTCCCATGATTTAAACGGGTAGAGCTTCGCTCATGGAATTAGTTGTGAGGTCATAATGGTCGTGTTAATATATTCAGTCCACAAGGCATGATGATCCAAGTCCAACACCAAAGCGGAGAAAATGAGGGAAAGATTCAAGAGACCAAAACAATCGGGATAGAATGCAATAATTTTGAAAATTTCTGAGTTGCTGGTCACTTCTTCGGTAATCGTCTGGGGATCAACCCACACGATTAGTAACGAGTCTTTATGTCATGCGTTTGAATTAAAATTGTCAGGCATAAGCCTAGTTAAAGACTGATTTGAGTGGGTATTAACCCAGAAGAATGTATTTCATAATTATTTCTACGGTCGTGATTTTGGAGATATAATTCACCATAACTTTGAGCAATTGACCCATCAAAATACGAGTCTTCGCTTAGTTCTTGACTGAAAATGCTTTCTGCAATCCGATCTGCTCAATTGTTTGAAAATGGCGAATACGTGATCATCATCAGATGCCTCTAAGTAACATTGATTGTGATCATATTGATTGGGAGAGGATTGAATCTTTTCTTTGATACATTTTCAGATTCCCAGTCATTCACTAAATTACACTGCAATTCCTTAATTCATGGAACCACAACTAAGTCGTTTTAGTTGTAAACCTTACCAATTTTTTAATAAACACCAGAAAAGTCATTCCTACCAATACACTCCATAGCTCATCAGAACTTGATCAAAATAACTCACATGTTGAGTTCAAGAGAGTTAGCAAAAGTTATGATGGGCGGGTAACGGTCGTCAACGATTTCAATCTCAATATTCGTGTTGGTGAGTTTGTGACTTTATTAGGACCATCAGGATCTGGTAAAACCACTATTTTGATGATGCTTGCAGGGTTCCAATCTCCTAGTTCTGGAGAAATTTTACTCGACGGCCAACCGATTCAAGATCTTCCTGCCCGCAAGCGTGGTATTGGTATGGTGTTCCAGAACTACGCTCTCTTTCCTCATATGAGTGTTGGAGATAATCTCGCGTTTCCATTAGAAGTTCGCGGCATGGGAGCCCAAGAGCGTCAACAGCGCGTGAATCAAGTATTACAGTTGGTACGCTTAGAGGGATTTGCCAACCGCCGCCCAAACCAACTCTCAGGAGGTCAGCAGCAGAGGGTCGCCATTGCGCGAGCCTTGGTCTTTGAGCCATCTTTAGTTCTGATGGATGAACCCTTAGGGGCTCTTGATCGAAACCTGCGAGAAGAAATGCAATACGAAATTCGTCGTATTCATCGTAGCTTAGATGTCACCATTGTCTATGTTACCCATGATCAGCAGGAAGCCATGGTCATGTCCGATAGGATTGCAGTATTACGTAATGGTATCGTTGATCAAATTGCAGTACCAGAAGGGTTATATGAAGCCCCCACCAGCGCATTTGTTGCACGATTTATTGGCGAAAGTAATCAATTACACGGACGCGTCACTTCTTTAATTGAGCAAGATAATGTGTGTGTCGTAGACACTGGAGGAGAAGAAATTCGTGCACTGAAAATCACCCCATGTTCAGTTGGCGATGATGTAACTCTCTCCATTCGCCCCGAGCGAATAAAGATTAATCCAGAAGCTGGACATTATACCAACCAAGTGCAGGCAACTGTGGAGGATATGACATTTTTGGGAGATCAATTGCGAATACGCTTGGCAGCCTGCGGAAGAAACGATTTCATTGCTACAATCCCAAATATTGTCGGACATGGTGGGTTGGTAACCGGGGACTCCATTCAAATTGGATGGACAATTGTTGACTGCCGAGCACTGAACTATGAACTCTCATAAACCTATTTTATCATGAATCATCTCATTAAATTGACACCCATTTTATTGATACTTACCCTATTTTCATCGTCGTGTGGAACAGAAGAGCCACGCTCAATTACCGCGATTTCTTGGGGTGGCTCATATGGAAAAGCCGTCAATGAGGGTGTGAATATTCCCTTCAGCGACTCAACCGGAATTATCGTTAATGTTGAAGACTACAATGGCGGCCTCGCTCAAATTCGCGGCCAAGTCGAAATAGGAAATATTCACTGGGATATTGTTGACTTGGAAATCGCCGATGCAGTCCGTGGATGTGATGAAGGACTATTGGAGCCCATCGCTATAAATTCCTTACCCGATGGTCCAGATGGAACGCCCGCCTCTGAAGATTTCCCCCCAGAAGTTCAGACTGAATGTGGTGTGGGTAGTCTCTATTATTCTACTGTTTATGCCTATAATGAAAATACGATTAGCGATGTTTCTGATATCAACCCTTCTACAATGGCAGACTTTTTTGACTTGGAGCAATTTCCAGGCCGCAGAGGCATGCGCCGAGTTCCCCAAGTGAATATTGAATTCGCCCTGATTGCTGATGGGGTTCCGTTAGACGAAGTTTATCCTCTGATGAGCACACCTGAAGGGCTTGACCGAGCATTTGAAAAACTTAATACGATCAAGGATGAAGTCATCTGGTGGGAGGCTGGTGCTCAACCACCTCAAATGCTTGCAGACGGTGAAGTCGTGATGAGTACGGCCTACAATGGACGTATCTTCAATGCACAAATTCTTGAGCAACAACCATTTGTGATCGTATGGGATGGTCAACTATTAGATATTGGACAGATTGGCATTGTGAAAGATACGCCTCGACTTCAAGATGCATTAGACTATATATCGTTTGCAACTAGTGCAGAATCCTTATCACGAATTTCTAGTCGAATATCTTATTCTCCTGCACGAAAATCGGGAATGGCATTAGTCAATACTCATATTGTGGCTGGTGTTGAGATGGAACCTCATCTGCCAGCGAGTCCTGCCAATGTAGCAAATGCTTTGCAATATGACTGGAAATGGTGGGTCGACAATCAAGATGACATGAACGAGCGGTTTAGCGCATGGCTAGCCCTCTAACATCGTCTAGTGGGGCTGTAAGACGATCACAACTCAGAGCCTTAGGGCTTGTCGCTCCACTTGTGATCTTCGTTGGAGTAACGTTTGTTACTCCTTTGGGGACGATGTTAATGCGCAGTATACACGACCCAGTGGTTGCGGATACACTGCCTCAAACGCTTACATTACTTGAAGAGTGGGATGGCCAACAGCTTCCGAATGAATCAATTTATATCACTTTGGCAGAAGAAATAAAACAGGCCTCGTCGGAGCGGACACTCGGCCAAATTGCTGGAAGAATTAATCGTGTTCAGAGTGGATTTCGTAGTGCAGTCACTCGTACGGCTCGGGAGCTACATTCTCAACCAATAGAGGCAACGCGTGAATCAATGATCTCAATTGATTCTGTATGGGCCGATCTATCTACTTGGAATGCAATCAAACTTACTGGTCAGCGCTTCACAGCCCGCCATTATTGGAATGCTATGGATCTTCAGGTTCTATCGGATGGCTCTATTGGTCAACAACCAGAAGAGAGGCGTATCTACATCAAATTGTTTTTGCGGACTCTACTTGTCAGTGGAATCATCACATTACTCTGTTTGATTCTTGGATACCCTATCGCACATCTCATTGCCAATTCTCCACCTAGCCGTGCAAACTTGCTATTAATTTTAGTTTTAATCCCATTTTGGACTTCACTTCTTGTGCGAACCACTTCATGGATCGTATTGCTTCAAACCCAAGGAGTTCTGAATGATCTTTTTGTTTTGATTGGATTAATTACCGAAGATGGGCGCTTAGCGATGATCTACAATATGACAGGCACGATCGTCGCTATGACGCATGTGCTGTTACCATTCATGGTCTTGCCTCTCTACTCTGTGATGCGCGGGATCCCTCCAACCCATATGAATGCTGCCGCGTCACTTGGAGCGACACCTGTGCAAGCTTTTTTGCGAGTCTACTGGCCTCAATCTCTTCCAGGAGTGGGAGCAGGATCACTGCTTGTATTCATCATTGCTATCGGCTATTACATTACACCTGCACTTGTTGGCGGTAGTGAAGGACAATTGATATCAAATATGATTGCCTATCATATGCAGACCTCCCTCAATTGGGGATTAGCAGCAGCATTGGGAGGCGTTTTGTTGATTGGTGTGCTAATTCTTTACGTCGTCTATGATAGACTCATTGGACTTGACAGAATTGGCTTAAGATGATGAGATCCAAACGTCCAAGAGTTGGGCGTATTGTCTATTTAGTGATTTGTGCATCAATATTTATATTTTTGATGGCACCGATCATTGTCATCGTTCCATTAAGTTTCAACGCAGAGCCTTATTTCACATTTACCGAAGGCATGCTACGATTGGATCCAGAGGCCTGGTCACTAAGGTGGTATCGTGAAATCATTACCAGCGAGGCTTGGATCAAGAGTTTAATCAATAGCCTTGTGATCGGCATCAGTGCAACAATTCTTGCAACTATCTTAGGCACACTGGCTGCGTTAGGACTTGCGAGTTCAGCGATCCCAGGACGGCGTGCCATCATGGGAATCATCATTTCCCCCATGATTACGCCAGTGATCATTGCCGCGGCAGGCATGTTCTTCTTCTATTCTGGGCTTGGCTTGGGTCAGACGCATCTCAGTATCATTTTGGCTCACACCGTCTTAGGGGTTCCTTTTGTTGTGGTTACCGTCACGGCAACGCTTGCCTCCTATGATACTACATTTAATAATGCTGCTGCAAGTTTGGGTGCGGGCCCGTGGACAATCTTTCGTCGAGTTCAATTTCCGTTAATTGCCCCTGGCGTACTGTCTGGTAGTCTATTCGCATTTGCTACATCATTTGATGAGGTCGTTGTGATTTTATTCATGGGGGGTATTGACCAGCGTACGATTCCCCGTCAGATGTGGGCAGGAATCAGAGAGCAGATAAGCCCTGCAATCTTAGCCGTCGCAACATTTCTGATTGTGTTTGCAATGCTTCTACTTCTCACAGTGGGATGGTTACAGCGCAGAGGTGAAGCAAGAAACTAATTTTGAATAAGAGGCGCTTATAATATCATCCTTCTATGAGGGAATACGTCCGAAGAATATTTAGAAAGATTGAGATAAGAATATCTAAAAACTAAGACCTGATTATACTATATTGATCTAAAGAGCGTCTTTGCCAAGGAAAATAAGTGGCACCTTGAAAAGCCACTTCCCCACCGAATGGACCGCGACATTTTTGGCGATTCCAATTCTGTTTTTCGATAACATCAATTCTTTAGACCTTCACTAACTCTCCCTGACTTGGTGTAAGAATTTGTGCGTTGGGACACTCCTTGTAAAGAGCCTCTTTAAGCCATCTTTTGGCCTCTGTCTGGCCATGAACCAAGATAATTGTACTGGGCGCAAGCCCTGAGGCAATCTCAAGCAACTCCCTTCGATGAGCGTGTCCACTGAAACGAAATCGATCCACCTCACAGTTAATCGTCTGCATCCCACGCCGACTATCAAGGATAATGCCCTCTGCTCCACTCTGCGCTGCATGAATAAGCCGACCTGCAGGTAGATCATCTTTTGCAAATCCAACAAAAAAGATGGCATGTTGCTCATGTTCTAACAACTCCATGGCGATCAGATGAGATAACGTATTTTCTATCATCATCCCACTCGCTAATACATGAATTCCAGGCTGATTTAATGCCCTCGCCCGAGCCTTATGAGTTCTGGGAAATCGTCTCTGCTCAACCGAATATACCCTGAAATCAGGATCTATTCGTGGCGAAGATTCACGATAGTCATCATAGATCTTGGACACCTCACGCAATCCACCCGCAGAGTAAATTGGGGTCTCTGGATCAATTAATTTTTTCGCCTTGAAGCGTCCTAATAACGCCAGAATTTCTTGGGCACGGCCCAGCATAAATACCGGAATGAGTACCGATCCTCCCCGATCTAGAACCGCTTTAAGCCGCTCAGCAAAGCGAATCTCTTCCTCCGAACGCGTCACCTGTTCCGCGACTGGATCTGCACCCAATGTGGATTCCATAATCAATACATCCACAGGAGAAGATGGATACTGTCCACCTGGTATAATTGTTTGATCCTCAGAACGCGTGTCGCTAGTATAGAAGACTTTCCGATTGTCATCAGTGGTCAACAATACCCCCGCTGCACCAAGCAAGTGACCAGAATAAATGAATTCAGCATGCGTCCCACCAGATCCTAAATTGATTCGCTGATTAAAGTCATGTGAATGATACATGTCAAAGATATCATCCAAGTCCTCATCTTCAAATAACGGACGATACGGTGATGAACCCTCATAAAACTTTCGGCGCTGAAGACGAGCAGACGCATACAACATCAAGGTTGTTAAAGTCTTTGATGCATGGGTAAGATGTAAGCGCGCCATGGGCCAATTCGCATTCACTGCTGGAAGCCCCCCAATGTGATCATGATGAGCATGAGTGATCATCACATGATCAACTCTACGATTTAGAATTGGAGTAAAATCAGGTAATGACCGAGGTCCCTCCTCATTGGGATCAGCACCGGCATCCAAAGTAATCCCTACATTACCCACTCTAAGATAGTGACAGCTTGCTCCAATATCATTGTCTCTTCCAAGCGAAATAAACTCCATTATGATTGTGGTGTGTCAGATTGCTGCTCAAACTTCTCCCAGTCAGACATAAACTTATTGAGCCCAATATCTGTGAGAGGATGAGAGACAAGCTTTTTGATCACACCTAACGGCATCGTGGCCACATGTGCGCCCATCAATGCCGATTCTAAAACATGCATTGGATGACGGATGGAGGCGGCAAGCACTTCGGTTTCATAGCCATAAATTGTATAAATCTCAATGATCTCTTGCACAAGCTTCATGCCATCTGAAGAAATATCATCTACCCGCCCAATAAAGGGGCTAATGTATGCCGCACCCGCCTTTGCTGCCAATAGCGCCTGCGTTGGAGAGAAGCAGAGTGTGCAGTTAGATCTGATACCCTCCTGTAAGAGAGCATTGATTGCTTTGAGTCCGTCGAGTATTAAAGGAACCTTTACGACCACATTATCAGCAATGGTAGCAAGTTCTCGTCCCTGCTTCATAATTTCATCAAAGGTAACAGCCGTCACCTCAGCAGAAACATCTCCAGAAACGAGGTTACAGATCTTTGCGATATGATCAAAAAAATCTAGAGGCTTCCCAGCACGTTCAGATGCAACTCGCATCAACGAGGGGTTTGTCGTAACCCCATCTAATACTCCCATGTCTTTGGCTTCATGAATTTCAGCCAAATCAGCAGTGTCAATAAAAAATTTCATGTAAATGGTTTTGTTAATTATAATGGTTAACTGTTAAGCGGTCGCTTTGATGACAATAAGTGTACGATCATCACTGAGTGTCTCAACGGGGCCCGTAAAATCTTGAATATCATTTTGAATTAACTCAGTCAATGCAGATGCTGAAATGTGATAGTTACTTTTAACGAGACTCACCAGTCGCTCTGGCGAATATTCTTCCATAGCTTCACCCATCGCTTCGGTAACTCCGTCGGTGAACATCACAATCACATCATTTGATGATAATGTAATTTCACCAGAATCATACGAGGTATTAGGTAAAATCCCAAGCAATGTCCCTCCCTCACGAAGATACTCTATATTTCCATTTGCGCGGACAAGCAAAGGCGGTTCATGTCCTGCATTAACAAATGAAACAGATTTATCTGGATAATAAATTGCTGCAAAAGCGGTAATAAAGATATCTGGATCGGTGTTCTCATACAATACACGATTGGTATGTTCAATGGCCTCTTGAAGTGATAACTGCATGGGTAGCATAATATGTGTACAGGCGTGAATACTTGACATCAATAGAGCAGCTGGCACCCCTTTGCCTGTAACATCCGCAATCATAAACATCGTTCGATCTCGGTTGAGAAGTGCAACATCATAGTAATCGCCGCCAACCTCTCGGCTTGAGAGTGAGAGTGTTGATACTTCAAGGCCTGGTATATCGGGTATCTTGTCTGGAAGCAATCTCCTCTGAATATCGCGGGCCGTACGCAACTCTTCTTCCATCCTCTGTTTTGCGATTCTTGACTCAATAAGCTCCACATTTTGAATTGATGTTACCGCTAGGCTTCCAAGCGCATAGAGAAATTCAATATCTTTTTGATCATAAATTGAAGCATCAGGCTTTGGTCCAAGACAGAGAACTCCGTGCACGATATCTTGTTGACGGATCGGAAGTGCAAGGACAATGCCATGCTTTTCAAGAATATTCTCCGACGATGATAACACTAAGTCCTCAATCCCTATAAGAAACTCCTGAGGTAAACCCAGTAAGTTACTTTCATTGCCTGAAACGAGTTCAAATGAATGATCTGGTCGCCTTAAATAAAACAAATATTTTTGGACTACCATCTGGCCCATCAGCGCAAAAGAGAAAATCTTAAGGACATGTGCACGATCGACTGTCTTGTTGAATTCTGTCGATAATTCAAAGAGGGTATTGAGTTGCCGAACGGTGCTATCTAAATCAATATTTGTTTGACGCAACTCGTCCATGATCAAGGAATTACGAACTGATGTAGAAGACATATTTACCAGCGACTGCACAAACTGGAGTTCGTCTTCCTCAAACGCTCCACCAGTGACCTTCTTGCCAAGAGCAATTGCACCTATAGTGGATTGATCATCACGCAATGGGAAGAGCAAATGCATTCCAATTGAATGAAGTTTTTCTGGTAACTCTTTACCCGCAATTAAAGCACCAGAAGTGAGCTCAGGTAATTCAAGCGATGCCCCCTCTTCAATCGTAGAGACTCCTTTTGCCAATGCGACATGCCAATGAAGATGCTGCTGATCATAAAGCAGAGCGAGCCCCTTTGAGACGAGGAGCTTTCCCATTGTGGTGAGCAATAAGTTGTTAAAGATAGAATATAACTCCAAGGAGCCACTGATAACCTGACTGGTCTGAAATAGCGCCTGTAAATCTTGTCTCTGCGATTGCTCAACCTTCGGGGTTACATCCTGCATATACTCTAATTCAACTCTAACGACTCTCCTGGTTTTAAGACCTTACCACTGTACTGTCCGGCTTCCATCATCTCTAACCACCTCTTAGTTTCCACTGCAATCGGTGGAAATGTATTGTAATGAATTGGAATTGTCAGTTTGGGTTCAAGTAGCTTTACTGCATTGATAGATCCGACCAATCCCATCGTAAACAGGTCGCCAATTGGAAGCAGTGCAAGATCAATCTCATTATTTTCTCCAATCCATTGCATTTCAAAAAAGACATCCGTATCACCTGAGTTGTACACACACTTCCCCTCAGAATACAGAAGATAACCGTTCGCAGTGCCACCATATGTTCCATCCGAAAAAGAGGACGAATGCCTTGCATAAGTCATCATCAGTTTTCCCCACTCAAACTCAACGGAACCTCCAATATTCATTGACAGCACATTTTCATACCCCTGCCTCTGGATATACTGGCTGATTTCATGATTCGAAACTATCAAGGCCTCACTTTGGCGTGCTATCTCCATCGTATCTCCCCAATGATCAAAATGTGCATGTGTCAAAATGATCACATCTGGGTGGAGTGCATCCACCGAGATCACCTCCTCCGCCAGAGGATTACTCGTAATAAATGGATCAAAAAGTAGCGTTTTACCAGAGGTATCAACCTGAAATGCTGAGTGTCCAAAATATGTAATATTCATGGTTATTTTGCAAGTAAAATTTGTCGAGTATGTACAGTTCCATCTCGTCCCTGTAATCGTATAAAGTAAGTCCCACTGGGGAGCTCAGTGCCGTCCCAAAAAGCTTCAAAGATACCTGATTCATGGAATCGATCGGAGAGAATGGCAATTTCGAGGCCCGAAATATTTACAATGGATAACATCAAGGGCTGAGGCTCGCGGACTTCATAAGATATAACCGTTCTTGGATTAAATGGGTTGGGATAGTTTCCGATGATTTCAACCGCAGGTGGTGCGGCTTCTGTAGCTAACCCTAATTTAATTGTCCCCGCCAATTGTGAGGCCCTGCCAGGTGAATTCTCAATTAATCGATAAAACACAATTTGATCAGGAGGTGTGAAATCAGTATATGACCATTGATCTGTATCAATGGATTTATTAATTCTTGCGAGTTCCTCAAAAATCTGCCCATCCTCAGAGCGTTCAATAAGAAACGATGAAGCTATTGAAATAGTATTTCTCCAAGAAAGCATCACTCCTTCATCAAACACAATTCCCCGAAAATTATACTCAAGTGGCTCGCTGACCGGTCCACCAGCATCAAGATACTCTCTGATATTTGACTCCTGAAGATATCTGGCACTCTCCATTGATTCAAAATCAAGTTGAATCATCTCTGAAGCTTCAATGGAATGTCCCATTGATGCTTGAATCTGTGTCACATTACGAACGGAATTCCACAATCTAATATTATCAAGATTTCCTGAAAAATTTTGACTTAGACTGCCCCTTTTTAAACCGTCGCACCCTCCGATTGCCAGCGATTGTGGGTCATTGAATTGGGTCGCTGAGGGATCCAGTAAAGAATCCGCAATCAAACCATCGAGGTAAAGTTTCGTCCAGTTGGTTTCTGGATTATTCACCAGTGCAATGTGATGCCAGTTCCCATCAGCCACAGGAAATGGCGTAACCAGTGTGACATGATGCCCTAATGTTTTACGGTAGTAGCGCATGCGCCCACGAGCATCAAGGACAAATTCCATCGGGTATGGAGTCGTGTCAGAGCCATCCCAAGTTGAGAGAACAACCGCATTAAGAGTCGTGGTTTGAATCCACCACTCTAAGGTATGCCCCTCATTAAGACGCTCAAGCCACTGCGATTGAAGATGTAGAGGAGAGGTTTGCCCATCAAATGCTAGGATTCTACCGTAATCAAAATTATCACGTGCTTGTAACTGACCGTAGCGAAGATACCCTTGATGTTGAAGATAGGTTGTTCCGGACTTGATGGCTGGTGCTATTGAGACATCTTGAGGTTCAAATATATTTCCAGAATCTGTAGTGACCTTTAGGATCAGGTCATAATTTCCCCCGAGAGTCCGAGGTGATGATAACAGAAATTCTCCTTCAGAGAGACGCTTTACATCAAGATTTATATGGCTATAGGACTGACGCACAGCGATTGCTTCATTGAATTCCCAGCCAACTGGTATGACAACCAAAAAACCATCCTCTGATGGGATGCCTTGCCATTGAGTGAACAAATTTATACTTGCTCCAGGTTCAAATGTGGAAGGAATCCAAGTCTCTTGTGTCTGTGCATCAGTACTGCTTACCAGTGGTAGCACTACAAGTAGAAACAATAAGGGACACATCAAGCGGAACATACTATCACCAACGCCTATCTTCCGACAAAAATAATCGGATCTTCGTACCACCGAAGATCCGAGTGTAACTCAAAAATTATTGCCAGCTAGCGGCGTTGAGAAGAGTAATATCAGGGATGTTAGACCCAATATAATCGTCCGAATCTGGATCTTCCAACTTATAAATGGCAACTCTTCCCGTATCGTTCAAAGCATATTCAAATATATTCCCTGTGCGTGGAGAATAGATCAACGAATCTAAATTTAATTCTGAATCAAAAACACTGAGAGGATCTGCGGAAATGAGGGAGTCCACATCAATCCACATCATAAGAGAATCCAAAGATGCAGGAAAACTATCTTCTAAGCGTTCATAGTGGGTTAGAGCGGTCCGAACCTGAACCATCTGTTGCCGTGTCAACTGTGTCAACGCCTGCTGACGCTCAACGGCTTGCCACGGCCCTGTAATTGAGAGATAAAGCCAATAGCCAAGCGCCACTATGAGGATTCCCATGACAGCCTGAATGGCAATTTTAACGTTTTGATTGACCATAACCTAAAAGTAACTGTTTAATATATCTAAATATAATGTTTATTCACAAAATAACTTAATGATCTGATTGAAACTCGGATCATTACGATTTGTTTTGAATTTGACTTCTCCCTGTACATTGCATTTATCATTTCCATATTGGTACGATTTAATTTGGTAAATCTACTCATAAATATTGATCATGTTGCTACACTGCGAAATGCACGGCAAGAATCCTTCCCCGATCCTATAGAGGCTGCACGACTATGCGAGGAGGCAGGAGCTGATGGAATTGTCTTTCATTTGCGGGAAGATCGTCGGCATATCAATGATCTTGATGTAGCAAAACTCAAACAAATCGTTCAAGGAAAACTTGATTTTGAACTATCAACCAATGATTCAATTGTAGATATTTGTTGCGACACATGTCCAGAATTAGCAACACTTGTTCCTGAACGCAGAGAAGAAATTACCACCGAAGGTGGACTTGATGTCATCAAATATCAGTCTCATATAACCTCCACGGTCAGCCGGCTTACAAATGCTGGTATCGCCGAGGTTGCTCTGTTTGTAGACCCCGTCATAGATCAAATTAAAGCAACCCAAGATACTGGAGCAACCTGTATTGAACTCCATACCGGAGATTTTGCAAATGCAACCCTACATCAAAATCAGGCTCAAGAACTTGAACGATTAAATGCTGCCGCACAATTTGCCCATGAATCCCAACTCAAGATTCACGCAGGACATGGCCTAGATTATGAAAATTATAGACTCTTTGCTGAATCGGTTCCACATGTCTGTGAGGTATCTATTGGATTTGCAGTGATCGCAAAATCTATATTTGTTGGACTCGGTAATGCCGTAGCTGAAATGGCACAGTTGGTCAAACATTAGCATGATTAAGGATGACCATAAAAGTGGCTATGTCGCGTTGATTGGAAAACCGAATGTGGGCAAAAGCACTCTGATGAATGCCCTCATCGGACAAAAACTATCCATTGTTACCCGAAAGGCCCAAACGACCCGCCACCGCGTACTGGGGATCCTGACTGATGAAGATTCTCAAACAATCTTTCTAGATACGCCTGGGATCATGCAACCCCACACGTCCCTAGATCAACTCATGATGCAGAAGGTGAAAGAATCGGTTGCAGACACCGATCTGGTTGTCTTTCTTGCAGATGCCAGAGCCCCAGAGCCAGACCTTCAAAGCTTAGAAACCATTGTTGATCAACCCACTATCCTGGTGTTAAATAAAATTGATATAGTCCGGCCAGAAACGATGCTCCCCGTCCTAGAAGCATATCACCAATTACGCTCATTTGAAGCCCTGATCCCCATCAGTGCACTCACGGGGGAAAATCTTCAATCCCTTCAGGCAGAAATTCAATCCTTCCTCCCTAAAGGCCCCCCATTCTATCCCCCCGAAATGATCAGTGAGCATCCAGAACGCTTCTTTGTTGCCGAAATTATTCGCGAAAAAGTATTTGAACAATTTAGACAAGAAGTCCCCTACTGTTCAACTGTTACCATCGCAAATTTTGAGGAACGCGCTGAAAATAAAGATCTAATAGAAGCAGATATTGTGGTAGAACGTCCAAGTCAAAAAGGGATCCTCATAGGAGCCAAAGGTCACGCGCTAAAATCTATTGGTATTGCTGCCCGTCGCGATATTGAAGCATTTCTAAACCGAGAGGTTTATCTAAAGCTCTTTGTCAGGGTTCGCAAGGATTGGCGAAACCGTGATCATTTTTTACGGTCTTTCGGATACAAATAGCTGACGCATAATCCATCACGAATAATATCCAGATAAGACGGCGGCACTTCTTTAAGGATATGCCAATCAAACGCTCTCCGGGGTGGATACGTGCGTCGTAGTCTTCGGAATCCATCTGCAATCTTGGTTTCTGGGACACTTAGAAGTTCTCTCATTCGCTTACTGTCAGAGTCAATATTATACAGGTGTTTGACGAATCTATCTAACCAGTTAGCCCCAAGAGGGACTGTCATGATTTCGGGCAGATCCAGACGAAGTAACGCCTCATAATCCCAGGTTGGTTGAATCTCAAAATGCTTTGTCACGGCTTGATACAACATGATGGTACCCCATAATTTTCCATCTACTGAGTGCCCTGCAATGTGGGGCGTTCCCAACGTTGTAATATCTAACAACTCCATGTCGGGAGTGGGCTCATTTTCCCATACATCAAGAACGCATCCATCAATATGTCCACACATGATTGCTTTTTTAAGGGCTTGATTATTAACCACATCACCCCGAGCGGCATTGATGATCCATGCCCCAGGCTTGATTGCTTCCAACTCGGCATCGGAAATCAAATGATAGGTATCTGTATGCTTAGGAACATGTAATGTGAGAATATCTGATTCCGCCAGAACTGTCTCCAAATCAACAAACCCCTGACCACCGCTGTTTGCAACAGGCGGATCATTTTTCAAAACATTCAATCCAAATGCAGGCGCTCGCCTTGCCAGCCTCCCTCCAATATTCCCACAACCAACAATTCCAAGCGTTAAACCTTCTAATTTCTTCCTATTCATAGCACTCAAGCGAACCAATGCAGTGAGTACATACTCTACGACAGAATCCGCATTTGATCCAGAGGCATGGGCAAATGCGATTTCTCTTTGTCTCAAATAAGATTGATTGATATGATCTGAGCCAGCACTCGCTGATCCGACAAAGGCAACATTTGACTGATCCAAAAGAGAGGCATTAACCCTTGTAACACTTCTCACTAACAGAATGTCAACTTCCCTGCAGATCTCCGCAGTAATTGATTCCGCAGCCATGACCTCAACATGTCCTATGGAGCTAAATGCGTCAATGATTCTGGGAATATTGATGTCTGCAACAATGGATAACATCTGTATCCTTTTATATAAAATTGCGTATTATATCCCGTTAATGTGTATAATCACTTTACCAGACTTACTAAAATTAATGTCTGTACGATTACCAAAACTCTTGGTTTGTATGTCACTTGGGGTGCTTTTCGCCTGTATTTTACCAAGTTTGACGGCTTTTGCGCCCCCTTTTGATGCAGGTAGCCGGTCAATTGATAGTCCGCCACCTTTATCTATTCCTACACTACAAGAAAAGAAATCTGTCCTTTGGAACCCGTGGTCCATTAAACCGATCCACATCTCCAATATTGATTCTGAGACCTTGTGGCTTGCACGCGCCATGTTTTCTGAAAGTAAGCGATACGATGAGCAAGAATTAATTGGTTGGACAGTTCGTAACCGCTTAGAAACTAACTATCGCGGGTGTACGACCTATAAAGATTGTGTGCTGGATCCGTTTCAGTTCAGCGCATTTATACCTAATCAAAATAAGTATCGCTATTTCACCAACTTGACAGAAATGACCGAACTTGCGAGTTGGCAAAAAACCATTGCATTGGCCTTCCATATCCGCCATGCCGAATCACAACTGCGCCCCTTCGGATATAAAGTTCGCCATTTTTACAGCGAACAGTCTATGCTGAATGAAGAAATTGCTCCTGAATGGGTCGGAGATTTAACTCCAATCGTTCCTTACAGGAATTTTCAATTGAATGAACGCAGGTTCCGCTTCTATTCGGATGTCCGATAAATCCTTTTGATTCTACCGATTTTTGTGTGGAATTGTTTTATTTTGATTCCACCAAATTTTTCCATGCATGATAGATCCTAAGAATCTGTGTTTCTTCAATTGCTGAAGAAGGATCTTGCAGATCTATTAAGATATGAAAATAGATGTGAGGCTACATCCATTAGTTAAATATGGATTCTGCAACGCATTATATTATCCACAGTCCAGCGCGAAAGTGGATAAAGAAACGGAAAGATCCAAGAGGTAAAAATTATCCTGATAGGGTGCAACAAATTTGAATATTTCAGATTTGCTATTCATTAGACCTTTGGTAGTCCAAAGATCTACCGTCACGATTCCTGATAGAACCATTAGGTTTTGTTAGTTTTGGTGGCCCTGCGGCTGTCATAGCCATGATTGATGATGAAATCTTTACAAGACGCAAATGGCTAACCAGAGAACATTTTCTGGATTTGAGTTGAAGCCACATACTGAAACCTGGTCCTAACTCTTCGGAAATCGCTATGCATGTGAGTTATGAGAGACAGGGGATTGGAGGAATGATTGTCGCTGGTCTTTGTTCGATCTACCAGCAGTACTGATTACAGGTACATTCGGTTGGCTGTATGCTGAGTATGGTCAATCCCTGAGGTGGAACCATTTCTTCAAGGAATCAAACCCGCCGTCATGGCCATCATGGGTGCACTGTGGCGTGTAGGGAAATCAGCTGTGAAATCATGGTCTTTGATTCCAATAGGTGTTGCTGTTTCCATTGCTCTACTACATTGAATTAACGAATTGCTTGCTATGTTGGGAAAAGGAATCTTAGGTTTAAGGGCCTCTATTATTGAAGACACGACATCTACGATCACCGCTATGCTTCCCTTTCTTTATGGACTATTACAACCCCTGAGTGGAGTTACATCTGGATGCTCGGATGGTTTTTTTCAAGGTGGGCGCTGTCCTCTATGGAGGGTAGTCTTGTCCAGGCCTGTGCATGGCTGACACAGTAGCAACTCCTTGATGTTATTGCTATTGGGCAATTCACACCTGAACCGGTCCTCATCACGGCTACTATTATTGAGGTTTTAGTGGGTGGCTGGCAAGGCGGCATGATTGCAACTGTGGCGATATTCCTGCCTTCGTCTGTATTTGCCAGTATACTGAATTGATTCCCCGTCTCTAAATACACATTAATGAGGGGCCTTTTCTTGATGCCGTCAATGTGAGTGCTGTAACTCTCATGCTCATTGTCACTATTCAACTTGGCATCAATATTCTCACTGATTGGGCACCCGTCACCATCTTGATATTCGCAGCAATCGCAACTCTGCGGTATAAAATCAACTCTGTATGGTTGGTCGCAGGGGGTGCAGATCTTGGATTGCTATTGATTTAAATGATTGATAGAGAAGTTTATTGATTGTGATTTTGACGATTTGGAGTCATGGATATGGATCTGAAATTCAAAAATGAATTAAATCACTCAATCATTCTGTCAACTCAGATATAATTTGTTCATCAACTCCAAATAAACGCCCTGAGACTCTTTTCATGTCCCCATTGAGGTCAAAAACTTTTTTAGTGAGTTCCTCAATAGTTTTTTCAAGATCCAGATGCTCTTTTTGGGAAATCAACCTGTCTTCATTGACTTGGCTATTAATGTGTGAGACATCTTTCTCCAAACTAATAGCATTCATTTTTATTTCTGTAATCTCAGATTTAATTGTTGACACATCAACCTTGATATGATTGACATCAGCAGTTAAGTTTTCTAAGCAGTTTTCCACAGTAGTGAGTCTAAACTTATTTTCGGAAACGTCGGTCTTCAGTTGGGAAACGTCGGTCTTCAGTTTGGAAACGTCGGTCTTCAGTTGGGAAACGTCGGTCTTCAGTTCGGAAATGTCAGACTTCATGACCGTGATATCGGTTTTCACTTGTAAAATATCGGTTTTAATGAATGTCATTTCAGCCCGAAACTCCTTTCTGAATCCAATGATCATTCTAATCAAAGGGAAGAAAATCGCAAAATAACTGCTAACAATCGTCACAGCAACGATGATATCTGGTATATTGTCCATGAAATTATATGATTGGTGAGTGACTCTTACGACTCACTCACTACTATGTTTTAAAACATCAATTATAGAACCGAAAATGGAGGGCGTTAACGGCCGGTGCTCCGCAGTTTGTTTTGCTGGTTGAAGTAGAGGCTGGTTCGTGGGCTGGCAGAAGATCCGCGATTTCGCTACTGGATTAGTCTGGGATGTTGCTGGTTGGTCTCCTTGCCTTTGTGAAATGCTGCGGAGACGGGTTTGCTGGTGCTCAGAATGGCTGTTTGCCGTTTGAGGCGGTTACCAGTGAAAATGGGTCGTTTCCCGTGTTTCTGGAGTGTTGTTTCCATTAGTGGCCTGCCCCTCTTTGAAAGTTACTCCGTTTCTGTGCGATTTTTTGAGTGATGTCCGTGAGGCTATGGATCGGTGGTTTGGAGAGAGGTTGCATTCGGATTATTCGGAGCAGGTAAACCGCTCTATTTCTTCTATGCTGTTGGACCATGTTAGGAACTCTTCGTTTGCGGGGGCACAGAGCCCAGCGTTGGTGAGGGATTTCAGAGATCTCAGATGCATTGCTCTTTTAGCCCCTGTGAGAGTTCTCCCGACAGTTGGTTTTCATCAGTATGAGGTTTTGGAGGTTCGTCTGGTTTTCTATCTCTGCTCGGATGTTTCCCGTTAGTTGGTAGCCCTGCAATTCATCCTGCTGAGGTTCGTGGGGTTCCCCGCCTCTGGGGGGATGGTGGCCGTTAGTTCGTTTCCCCACAGGTTAAGAACTTCAAGGTTGCCTTCTCTAACGTAATTCCGCCCCCTCGTCACTGATCCGACTATGGTCAGGACTGAGAATCGGTTTTGACTGGGTGTCTGGTGTCTGCTTCACACAAACAGCTATATTCATTGATTGTTAACTTGATCCTCTCAAAATGGAATCCATAGACTTAAGCCATTTAATAAGATTTTTATTCCATGCTCCGATCAACAACATTGAGATGAATCATCATTCTTCCTGATTCATTCACCATATACTATCTCTCCTTAGAAATGGTACGTCTAAATCTATGAATCTCATTTGAAGATTTTTTGGGAATTATATCCGTTGTTACTTTGCGATATAATTCCCAAAAGCAATAGCTCCAAAGTTGACATAATGATGGGCGAATATTGTTGGCTGACTAGTCGCTGATGAGGATACGAACAAGTGATAAAATATGTTGAAAAACCGTGAATTCCGCAGAAATGTACAAGACATCTACAATACGTACCCTATTTTATTCTTATGAGTCACCAGTCTGTATGGAATTTTCATATCCACACACTGAATCTAATCCCCGCATACCATCTTCCTTCTGATAAGCGCCTTAGATTCCTGAGCACCTTTTTCCTATAACCCAACCGAAAGGCGTAACATTGCAACGTTGAGCCTCTGAGGATCGCCAGCCTGCAGTTTAATCTGTTGAAGAATGAGTTCATTTTCAATAAATCGTGTAATTCCAAATACATACGCGAGCTCTGGATGAAGCGTGACTGGTCCGAGACCAATCTCTAGTCCCCCACCAATCTCTCCAGCATAAGAGAGTATTTTAAGATCATTGCTAATGTCCGCATCATTCTGGGCAGGTAATCGAAAAACAGGTCCTGCAAAAACATATGGACTCACGACAGGAGAGGGAAATCCTAAGCGAAGAATTAAATAAATTTCAACCAAAGAAACATCAAAGTTATCGCGAACAGAGGAATGTGACTCCTGTATACCCTCAAATAATTTCCCTGCTGCCATATACCGTGCACCCCCACGCAACGCCGCTGGTCCGAGAGGAAGTTCAATCCAAGCTCCCACATGCCATCCATTCTGACTCTCGAATTTCGTTTCCAATTCATTGAGCGCAATATCGTTCAACCGCTGAAAATTCGCACCCACAGAAACCCCAAAGTTTTGTGCACTGACACCAGATACAAGAAAAAAGCAGACTAAAATGATCACATAATGACGATTCATGATTATTTTGTTAGATGAGAGTATAACCTTGAATTTACCTTAGGTGTTTCCACAATCAACCAAGAATTTTCAATATGCGCATAGGCATCACTTGTTATCCCGTTTATGGTGGAAGTGGCGTAGTAGCTACTGAGCTTGGCCGAGCACTGGCAAATCGAGGTCATGAGATTCATTTCATAGCGTACTCTTTACCCTTTCGCCTCAACAAAGTTACAGAAAACATTTATTTCCATGAAGTAAGTGTCAACAGATATCCCCTTTTTGACTTCCCCCCCTATGCGCTGTCTCTAACCAGTAAGATGGTTGATGTGGCCAAATATGAAAATTTGGACCTGCTCCATGTCCACTATGCGATCCCACATGCGACCAGTGCTGTTTTAGCACGTGACATTCTAAAAAAGCAATCTCTGTCGATTCCAGTGGTCACAACCCTCCATGGCACCGATATTACAATTGTTGGCCAAGATGCCTCATACACCCCCGTTGTCACATACTCAATCAATGCTTCGGACGGAGTAACGGCTGTATCAGATTTTCTGAGAAAGGAAACCTATGAAGCGTTTGACATTGAAGTCCCCATTGAAGTCATTCCGAATTTCATTGATACCAAGCACTTTCGAAGACTGGAAAAGGAGCACTTTAGAAAAGCTATTTGCGAGGCAGATCAAAAGGTCGTGGTACATGTGTCTAATTTCAGGCGAATAAAGAATGTTTCGCATGTTGTTGAGATTTTTCACAGGATTCTTCAAGAAGTCTTGTCGGCAAAGTTGCTATTGGTCGGTGACGGGCCTGATCGCTCAAATGTTGAGCAACTCTCACGTGATTTGGGAATTCAGGATTCCGTTCGATTTCTCGGAAAACAAGACCCTATTCAAGAAATTCTATCTATTTCTGATCTGTTTCTATTGACAAGTGGGTCGGAAGCCTTTGGCCTTGCTCCACTTGAAGCTATGGCATGTAATGTGCCTGTGGTATGTAGCGATATTGGTGGTTTACCTGAACTTGTCAACGACAGTGGAGCAGGTTATCTTTGCCCCGTCGGTGATATTGATGCATTCTCCAAATCCTCAATTGAGATTCTTACAAACGATCAATTACGTGCTCAAATGTCCAAACACGCTAGGGACTATGTGGTCACAAACTATGATACCCATGCCATCGTTACACAGTATGAAGCGTATTACCAAGAAATCATCAACAAAGTATAAACCAACCATTCGGATTGATTTTCAGCTTTATGTCGGACGGATTCTGTCATAGGTCACAAAGGAGAACCCTTCGTGGACATCTTCATGCGTCAGTGCGAATGTTGTCCCAATCAAATGCTTGAACGGCGGAAAGAAGGTATCCCCATCATACGCACCGTCAACAAGAGTTAATTCAAGTCTATCTGCGAACTCCAAAGCCTCTTGATAGATGATTGCCCCACCAGCAATAAAGACTTGTTTGGCAGGCTTTGCATGATCTATTGCAGAGATTAACGACCCGCACACCTGAATATCTGGATGAATGTCAGTACCCACTCTGTGAGACAATGCAATCAATTGACGACCAGGCAATGGCCCGCCAAAATCACGAATCAACCCTTGACAGGTGACGCGCCCCATAATAAGCGGATGCCCATAGGTGAGCCGTTTGAATCGGCGCATATCCTCAGGGATGTGCCAAGGAAGATGCGAGTCCTTACCAATACATAGATTATCTCGGGCCACCGCTGCGATAATGATCACTCGGGGGCGATTTACATATTTTCCCAATATTCTTCTGGCATATCTTCCGCTAGACTCAGGGCCCCTTCCGCACCACTGAATAACGGATCTTGAATTGGAGTAATTGTAAACTGACCATACTCTTCCAGCGCAGAACTCAAAGCTCTGCCAAGTCCCTGAATCTGACTACCGCCACCCGCGAGGTATATGTTATGCCGAATCCGTTCCTGTAACATCGGTTCGTAGGTGCTCAATAAATCAATAAGGGTTTCGGCAATTGATGGAACCAAAGAATCACAAACACGCCAAACTTCTTCTGTCAGGTCATGCGTTTCAAATTTTCCGGACACTGGTATGCTAACTTGAATTCGATCGGATGCATCCGTCACGCTTCCATGCTTTTCCTTGATTTCACGTGCGAATGTTTCACTGAATGGCGTATTTACAAAGCGCTCGGACAATAGATTAAACAGCTGTTCATCAATATAGTCACCTGCTGTACGCAGTGAGCGTTGATCTTCCTCGCTAGGCATCGTCCCATGCATGACACAAAAATCAATCGTTCCAGCACCAATGTCAATGATGCAAGTGTTATTGAGGGCCCCGAGTCGATAAGCAACTGCGAATGGCTCTGAAACCAACATCAGGGTGTCTGCCCATTCTCCAACAGCATCACGTATGGCAAGTTTATTAACGCGAAGTGCTTCGGCTGGAACGCCAACGGCGGCAAAAATTTTCTGACCTTCCTCAGGTTGGGCAAGGTTTATCAAGTGACGGATTAACTCACGGACTGCTTTTTCATCTCTCTCAGTTCCGTCTCGAATCACACCATATTCAAGGGGCCGAACGAGATTAACAGAATTGCGATGTTCAATTGCATCCATGCCAATGAGTACATCCTGCTTTAGCATTCTACGGGCAACAAAATCTTGGGGCCAGCCTACATAACTGTGAACCCATCTTTTTTTGCCATTACTAGCAGCGATCGCACTGCGCGATGTACCAAGATCAATCCCGATACGAAGGCTTCCGTTAAATGAATCAGAGTTCTGTGACATGTTATATTCAAATAAAATAAGTTGTGGTTTATTGGGAAAGATAAGATAGAATTCCAATCTCCAAGCCATGGGCAAGCATTTCGCGATAATCAATATCCATGAGACGCTTTTCTTCTTCTGGCATTGAAATCGCTGTAACTTCGGCCAAAATTGCGGGCACATCGGTATTCATCAATAGCATGAAGGGGCCCGATCTGGCTCCCCAATCAGCAAGTTTATTATTGATGTCCCTCATCTGAACAACCATCGCATCTTGTATATGCGAAGCAAGGAGTCGACTTTCTTCTATCCTGACGGTCTGACCTGCGGCTTCAAGCCTATTTTGCCATTCACCAATACTGTAGTCTGATCCAGTATTTTCTTGAGCAGCGACCATCTCAGCACGGGCATCACCGCGAGGACTAAAGTAAAACGTTTCAATGAACGCAACCGTGTCAACGGGGAGGGCATTGAGATGGATGGAAATAAACAGATCCGCTTGACTCTGTTTTACGAGTTGGACTCTTTGCCTCAGACTTAAATATGTATCGTCTCTGCGCGTCAGAAATACATTTAATCCCTTGGCCTTCAATCGTCGCTCCAATCGCAGTGCAAGATCCAGTGTTAACGTTTTTTCAAATAAACCCATCTGCCCAACCGCACCCGGATCGCGACCTCCATGCCCTGGATCCAGCGCAATCGTTCTGACACGAAGCCCATAAACATCGGACAATGATGTCGCTTCAACATTCGCATCTGAACTTGCGATCTGCTGGTTGGATGTGCGAATCTCTTGCTCAGCAGAAGAGGGTTGGATTTCCGAAATGGGAGCAGGAGGGGATAAGTCAATTTGATCAAGTCCAAAGTAGAAAGCTGATCCTGTACCAAGACATAAAAACAGTATGAGAGTAATCAGCCTCACTCTCTTTTTGGGAGTTGAGACATCTCTTCCAAGAAGCCTTTGATTATCATTGTATACTTCTTGTAGAAGTGTCTTTTTCTGACGTTTACGATTTATCATAATTATCGTCAGACAGCTACGGGGGCTTTGATCACAGGATGGCACTGGTAACCCTGAAGGTCAAAGTCACTAAACTGATACTCAAACACTGTTTTAGGTTTTCTTAATATCCTGAGTTGAGGCAGTGGATAAGGCTTACGCGACAATTGCTCAGTTACTTGATCAACATGATTCAGATAAATATGTGCATCTCCAATGGTATAGATCAAATCACCCGGTTCAAGGCCCGTCTGATGTGCGATCAAATGAGTTAACAGAGCATACTGGGCAATATTAAACGGGGCTCCCAAGAAAAGATCATTGGAACGAATATAGAGCTGACATGATAATGTGTGATCCGATACTGAAAATTGAAAAAACATATGACACGGAGGAAGTGCCATCTGACGCAGTTCAGTTGGATTCCATGCACTCACAATATGTCGGCGGCTCCATGGAGAATGCTTAATTGCTTCTATGACCTCAGAAATTTGATCAACCCCCATGAAATCACGCCATTGTTTCCCATAGATAGGGCCAAGGTCTCCCCATTGTTGAGCAAATCCTTCTTGATTTTGAATCAATTCTTCAAATTCTGACTGATGGGCTACCCACTTATCAGAATCTGATGGCGGAAGATCAAGATTATGATCTAGTAGATATTTTTTGAGAGGCCAAGCCGTCCAAATCGAAATTCCTTGGTCCACTAATGGCTTAATATTCGTTGAACCAGACAAAAACCATAACAATTCACATGCTAGACCTTTGAACCAGACTCTTTTTGTTGTACCAATTGGAAACCCATCCATTAACGGAAATCTCATTTGGTATCCAAAGACACTACGTGTTCCAGTGCCAGTACGATCACGTCGCTCGTGACCATGATTGAGAACATGACGTAGTAGATCCAAATACTGATGCATAAAACTGACAATCACCTAAACTCCGTTTAACGAATTAGATACAAGGTCGGTCCGAAATGAGATGAAATGATTATCACCACTGATAAAATGAAGTTTGATGCGGTCTCAAGATTATATAAGCCTGCGTTTTGGTCAGGCATTGTCAATCGTTGGCCAACCCCATAATTTTGGGCATAATACTCGTGAGTGTTGATAGCCCATTAGAGCTTTTAGTGTCTTGTCCGCCTATTGAGCAGTCCACCATTGCTCTATCCTCTTAGAGTGTAGCGACTCCCAGCCTTATCTTAATCTTCCCCGTATTCTTCAATCAGCCATGTGTGGAAGGAAGGGATGGGGATTCCATAGTCCCCGTCTATGCGCTCATCAATCACTCCTCGCTCAAGTAAATCGTTAAACAGTTTGTCAGCCTCTTTTTGTGTAAAATCCTCCTTGAGTCCATCCAAGATGTTGTCGCGTTCCTTGTATATCCCTATCTCTACACCAGCGAATATTCGTGCAAGTGCCTGACGCTTCCGCTTCTCAATACCTTTCACGCGTGATTGGTAATACTTCGTCCGCGCTACATCGCCCTATTTGAGTGCAAAACGTAATCCCTCATTCGTCATTACCCCATGGTTAGACTTGAGGTACTCCACTGCGGGGGCAATATAGGAAATGATATGCTGTGGCCAGCCATGCGTTTGCTCCGCTATGGAATCCACCCACATCTTCGTCTCATCCTGTGCGCTACCTTCCAGCGTGAGCCAGTCACGGATCACAGATACCTCGGACGCTTTATCTAACCCCCCAAGGTACACTGGGCATGTTCGCACAAACCGCGAAATGCCCAGCGATTTCAATTCACGCTCTGTCGTTCCTAGTCCCGCAGCTATGAGCATGACGGGGCGACCGAAACCACCATTGTGTATCACATCTAAGGTGCTTGTGGCGAGAGCTTTGGCATCAGGTAGTGATGAGAGATTACCGAGGTGTTGCGCCTCGTCAAGCCACAAAATCAGCCCTCGCTTCTCCAAATGCTCCGCAATCACATCCTCCACTGTAGGGTGCCCAGTATACTCCTTGCCGCGTGCATGTTGCACCACTCGCCCATCCCCAGTAGTTGAAGAATGCCTGCGTGCAACGTAGGAGTGACCCAGAGCACGAATCATACTAGCAGGATCATGCAAGTCTCGGACCCTGATCTTTTTAGTCACCCATTCTCCGTCCCGTGCTTGGGTGAGTAACACATCTAAAAGTGCCGTTTTCCCAGCACCGGGTGCTCCTTGAATCAGAAAGGTGGTCCCGCGATTATTGGCTTGATAAAACCTGAGTAGACCGGTGAAGGTGTCAATAATCTCTTTTCGACCATGAAAATATTTGGCTGGGCCGCGATCGTCAATAAAATTGAAGTCCATAAAACGAGACATCTAAGTGGTGCATAGTAACCTAAGTCAACTCTATATATCTCCCTTGGTTCGCAATCAATTGACTTCGCTCATTGCAATTGTTTTATTGTTGGAATGTACTCCCAAACTATACCAATTGATAGTTTTTTTGGTTCTACTGCGTTTTCTGCTACAATTTAATTAAATTTTTGATACTCACTCCATATCAGAACCAATCCCCGAGCTTATATATGAACTCCCTGAATATGGAGTAAATCTATCTAATTATCGCTGATATTGAAACTGAATTCGTCATCTTCATTGATCATATATCACCTTCTATAATTACGAACAATCATTGATTACTCCTCGTATATTCCCGAAACATCCACATTAGTCATATCTCAGTATGGATATGAATGAATCTGCATCTTTAACCGAACATTAGACTGATATAAGTTGGCTCTAAGACACCAATCATTACATTCGCTTAAGAACGAATAGCCATCTGAAACTTGATCTACCGAAAACTTATCCCCGATTAAACTTCAATCTGTGTTGCAAACATCTCCCAATATTTCTCATCTGTCATTACGGTCATAGATGAGTATTTTCTTCAATATCTCACTTATCTAACTCTAAAATTAATGGATCCAAATCTGCATCAAAAGCAAGGAATAAATCATTTAAACAAGGTCTTACAATATGCTCCAATGGTCGCTGCTGGCAATGAGGCTGTTGTCCATCTAACAACTGAAGATTGGTATGTGGTTGCAGATACCCTGTTTCAAATGAATACCCCCAAAGAGTTTTTGCCTGAAAATATCAACTCTTTCCGATTGCGAGATGATCATAAAGCGATTGAATTAGATACCGATGAACTACACATCAGTATCGAGATGTTTTAAGTACCACATACTTCCATGAGTCCAATAATCCAAGTTACTCAACCTTCAAGAGATGACAGGGTAGACGCTGACGATTCTCGCATTGGAATCAATCCTACATTGACTCTTACCTACCAAGCAATTCCGTAATCGTCGCCATGATCACTGGCTCCACCCCACATCGTTCCCTGTTTCCGATCAAATTCAATCGCTGTAATCGGCCCACTGGTGCGTGCTCCGAATCGTAGGGTGTAATTCATATTCCGAAGATCTCGCCGAATCCAATCTGGAATTTGATCATGAAGTAAAATCCGTCCAGGGCTGATCTCATGATCACCAAAGGATTCTCGCACCTGAAAACTATTTATGTTTGCAGCCTCAACCGCCTCCTGTACATTCATATCAAATTCAACGATATTTAAGAAGAATTGTAGAAGATTTTGATCTTGACTATCTCCACCCTGTACTGCAAAAGACAAATAAGGGACTCCATCTTTGAGTGCCATTCCAGGAGTCAAGGTCGCACGGGGCCTCTTCCCAGGTTCTGGCAGGTTGTATGGATTTTCAGCAGGATCCAACACAAAACTCTGCATTCGCTGACTAAGCCCGACTCCTGTCTTGCCAGCAATCACCGCTGGAATCCATCCGCCGCTCGGCGTAATTGATACCACCCAACCCTCAGCATCGGCTGCCTGAATTGAGGTGGTTCCCCTGTAAAAATCAGAATCATAAGAAATCTCACTACCGAATTCACCTTCATCGGTTGACCATTGATCTATATAATGCAAATATGGATTTTCCTCCCCCTGAAATGGGTAAGGATCTCCTGGAATGACATGAGGATCGTTTTCTTGCCAATTAATGGTTTCTGCTCTTGCGTGCGCATATTCCTTGGATAATAACCCCTCAATTGGCTCAGCGGGTGGGAAATAGGGATCACCGTAATAAAAATCTCGGTCAGCAAACGCTAAATTCATCACCTGATAAAGAACATGAATATAACGGGTGGTATTGTATCCCATTGCTTTGAGATCCATAGGTTCAAGCATATTTAACGCCTGGAGCATCACAGGGCCCTGAACCCACGAAGTCAGTTTGTACACCTCAATCCCTTTATAGTCCGTCATGACTGGTTCTTCAATATAAACCTGCCATTGATCAAGATCATTCATCGTCATTAATCCTCCCTGCTCTTGGGTGCTTCTTACGATTTCTTCTGCAATATCGCCTCGATAAAATCGATCATAGGCGGCATAGATTGCCTCCTTGCGTGACTTTCCAGCCTCAAGCGCATTTGTCTCTGCTTCAATTAGTTTTTGAAGAGTTTCTGCTAAGTCTGTTTGAATAAACAACTGGCCTTCTCTCGGAGCTTTATTATCGTCATCACTATTTGGGAGATAGACAGACTTTGAATAGGGCCAATCCTCAATGCGCTCCGCGTGAGTTTCAATGGCACGAACGGCCGATCGCTCTATTGGATAGCCCTCGGCCATTTGAATACTCGGATGTAGAACATCCTTGAGACTCAATGTCCCATACTCGGCAAGCATCACCATTAATCCACCGGGAGTTCCAGGAGTGACCGCTGCCAAAGGTCCATATTCAGGTGGATATTTCAATTCTTGATCCGTAAAAAACTCGGTAGTTGCCCCTGTTGGTGCTACACCGAGTGCATTAATTCCAAGCACTTTTTTCTGATTTGGATCATAGATTAAGGCCTGTGTTTCTCCGCCCCAGCTCAGAACATCCCACATCGTACTGGTAGCTCCAAGCATCGCGCAAGCAGCGTCCACGGCATTTCCGCCTTTGGCAAACATCATTGCGCCAGCAGTCGCCCCTAATGGTTTTCCAGTAATGGCAACCCAGTGACGTCCATGTAAAACGGGTTTCGCTGTACGCTGGGCATGGACTGGAGAGATCATAATAATACTCAGAACAAACAATTGGAAAGTACGAATCAACATTTGGAATCTATAATTTGAGAGTAATGTACGTTAAGGATAGGTTTCCAAAAGATAACAATAAATAGCCTTAGCTGTTTCTTTAAGAGGCTGTCTAGCGTCAATAACTTTTTTGGTCAACGACAATTGAAGCTTGCACTGGAATCGGAAGTGATGATCACTGGTCTGGTTTGATCTATCACAATAAATTCCACTTATCGTCACAGACCAACAAGGAATTCCTCGCACTCATCAAATCTCTCAACACCGCGCGTGAACCTTTACGGGAGTGTTACTGTCTCCAATTTGATAAAGTACGATGATTGATCTGGATTTATGATTCATGTTGCTTCGTCAACATAAAGTCTGCCCGATTGAAACAATGCGAAACTTCCAGACAAGAGATAGTTTCTGACTTCGTCCTCTCACAGTTTATGTGCTATTGCATCTTCAAGGTTGGGTAAATCATGCCCCATTCGATCCCGCTTGGTTCTCAGATAGTTAGCATTTTCTTGATTGGGAGGAATTTCAATGGGCACGCTCTCAATGATTTCTAATCCGTAACCGTCTAACCCGACGCGTTTAGTTGGGTTATTTGTCATCAATCTGAGTTTTCTAATCCCTAAGTCCCGAAGAATTTGGCACCCGATTCCATAGTCGCGATGATCCATATCAAATCCTAATGCCTTATTTGCCTCGACGGTATCAAGGCCCTCTTTATCCTGCAACTCATAGGCACGCAGTTTATTGACTAATCCTATCCCACGCCCTTCCTGCTTCATATATAAAACGACCCCTTGACCTTCCAAGGCAACTCGGCGCATCGCAGTGTGTAACTGATCCCCACAATCACACCGAAGAGAGGCAAACAAATCCCCAGTGACACACTGAGAATGAACCCTTGTGAGTACAGGCTCGTCCTCTGACCACTCCCCCATGGTCAAAGCGAGATGGACATCACCGTTTGACGAATCCTCATATGCGGTGAGTGTAAATGTACCAAACTGTGTTGGGAGTCTCACTGAGGCTTCACGCTTAATCAGAGAGCGCCGTGCCATGCGAAATGCGATCAGAGAACTGATTGTGATGATCTTCATCCCATGTTGCTTAGCGATCCTGTACAACTCAGGAGTTCTAGCCATTGAGCCATCGGCATTCATGATCTCCACAAGGACTCCAACCGAAGGAAACCCTGCAAGACGGACCAAATCAACCGTCGCCTCTGTATGCCCCGTTCTACGAAGAACACCCCCATCTCTGGCGATGAGGGGAAAGACATGCCCTGGTCGTGCAAAATCACTTGACTTAGAAGACTCATCGGCCAGTGCCTGAATGGTTGCCGCACGATCTGCTGCACTGATTCCAGTTGACGTGCCATGACTAAAGTCAACCGAAACCGTAAAGGGAGTGTTATACAGACTGGTATTATCTTCAACCATCAAGTGAAGATCTAAGGCAGTCGCGCGCTCAGTAGACATCGGAGCGCAGATCAATCCCCGTCCCTCGCGGGCCATGAAATTGACGAGATCTGGTGTAATCGTGGATGCGGCCCCTACAAAATCTCCCTCATTCTCCCGATCTTCATCGTCCACAACAATCACCAAATTGCCAGAACGAATCGACTCTACAGCCGACTCAATTGAGTCAAATGGACCTGTAACGGAAGTCCCCATTTGAATGAAGCTACTCCCTTACCGAAGCGATTGACTGTTTTTCAACACGAAGTTTAAGCCCTCCATCCACATCAAGTAAAATACTTGTTGCATCATCTTCAACTTGATGTACTTTGCCATGTATTCCACCAGCTGTGACGACTTTATCACCTTTTCTGACTGCTGCGATCATCGCCTTACGTTTTTTCTCACGCTTCTGTTGGGGTCTGATGATGAAAAGATAGATCACCACAAAGATTAGTACAAGAGGCAAAAATGTTACAAATCCTCCAACACCTGGTGACCCACTAGGAGCGCTCTGAAGCAAATAAATTAGTGACCAATCCATAAATTTGATAAGGAGTATTATTTAAAGTAAAAAAAAGAAGGGCAAGCTGACCGCATCGCGTCGCTACGACCTCCTACCGCTGCTGCCTTCCGGCCCTGACGGGGTTCAGAGGGAGCTGACCGTACGGGACTCACCCTTCAAGCGAGTTTACGCATTCCCCAACGAGAGGTTTCTTTTCTCACTCCTGCTCCACCCCATCAACATTAATTGATACATGAAGGTCCCGTCCCGTTGATGGAGAAATTTTTTGAATAGTGCGAATATCATCCTGCAGAGATGTATATGACTTCGGAGCTTTCAGGATCAGATAATTTCGAAATTGATGCTCAACGCGCTCAACATATGGTTGCTCTGGGCCAAGTACACTGACAGTAGATGGTAACTGATTTAGTAATAAGGCCTTCCATTGATTGGCGAGCTCCAGAACGGTGGGTTTGGGGGCTCCTCGAATTTGAATCCCAACAATACGGCCAAAAGGAGGATAGTTCAATTTTTGGCGATGCGTCATCAGTAGCCGTGCATATCCATCAAAGTCATGTGACTTCAAGAATGCAAAAAGTGGATGTGCTGGCCGTCTAGTTTGTAGCAATACTTCTCCAGGAAGGTTTGCCCGACCGGCTCTACCGGCCACTTGCATCAGTAACTGAAACGTCCCTTCCTCACTACGAAAATCAGGCAGCCGTAGTCCTAGGTCGCAATTGATCACCCCAACTAAAGTCACACGTTCAAAGTCCAGCCCTTTGGCCACCATCTGAGTTCCAATCAAAATATCAGCATCGCCTCTCCCGAAGACACTCAGTATCTCATGATGTGCATCCTTGGTTCGGGTGCTATCATGATCCATACGAAGAATGTTCGCGGATTTGAATAACTCACCAAGCTCTTCTGCAACTCGCTGTGTTCCACTACCCATTGGAGCAAATGCTGGAGCACCACATTTTGGGCAATTAATGACAACTGCAGATTGATAGCCACAATAGTGACACCGCTGACTACGATCAATCTGGTGATAGGTCATTGAGACACTGCATGCAATACATTGAGGAACATGTCCACAGTTCTGACACTCAAGAATTGGAGCATAGCCACGGCGGTTCTGAAGCAGAATCACTTGTTCTTTGCGATCTAACCTCTGTTCAATGGCCTCAAGGAGTGGAGTGGACATTGGACCTTCAAGTCCATGTTCTTCACGCTCATAACATAGATCAATGATCCGAATAGCTGGAAGGGGCGCAGCTGTACGGCCTTCGACAGGTACACGCTCTGGCATAGATAACAGAGTGTATTTATTTTGTTGCACATTGGATAGTGTTTCCAAAGACGGCGTTGCAGATCCCAAGACGCACACACACCGATTCATCTTTGCACGCATGACAGCCACATCTCTGGCATGATAGCGTGGAGCCTTTTCTCTCTGCTTATAGGATCCATCATGCTCTTCATCTACGATGATTAATCCTAGATTCTTTAACGGAGCAAGCACTGCAGACCGAGGCCCAATCACTACACGATACTTCCCAGCGCGAATCAATTGCCAGACATCATGACGCTCTCCCTTGGCCATGCGGGAATGTAGAACAGCAACTGAATTACCAAACCTCTCCTGAAATCGTCGTACGGTCTGGGGCGTGAGTGAGATTTCTGGAACAAGTACAATAGCGGTCTGATCAAGAGAAAATGCCGTCTCAAGTGCAGCCAAATACACCTCGGTTTTTCCACTTCCTGTTACGCCATGAAGTGCGAATGTTTTGAATGCCTTAACATTGACTGCCTCACACAGTGCATCAACCGCTTTGGATTGAAATGGGTGAAATTCTGGAGGAGTACTTGATGGAAGTTTCTCGGAGCGCATCCATTCTGGAATCCGAAACGATTCCTTTTCTACTATTGAAAATAATCCTCGCTTCTCTAACGATCTGATGGTTGAAAGACTGACATTACATGATCTTTTCAGGTCTGTTATTGAAAGATCATCCTCCCCAGATTTGATGCGGCGAATCAGCTCCTGAATCAATTCTTTTTGCTTATTCCCCTGCACTTGTGTACTCACATCTATCAGAGCAGCAGATGACCGAAATGCTGGCGCAATTAACAAAAATTTGTCTGTCTTGGTGGCGACAGTAGGATCTTGTAATTCAACCGTTCTCTGCAACGCGCCCTGCGATTCGGCTTTAGCAATTTCCTGATCAGAAATTCGCAATCCAAAGCGTTTCAGTCGTGCAGGAGTTGTGCTCCGATGCTTGATTAAATGTAACTGTAACTCGGGAGAGATATTTCTCCAGTCGTGGGATGATTCTGAGGCAAGGTAATAGACCACGCGTTCTTTGGACTGTATTCCAGAAGGCAATGCAGCATTTAATGCCTCCCCCCAAGCGCACACATAGTACCGCGAGATCCAACGGGTGAGTCTAAGCAGTTCAGAACTCAGTAGAGGTTCACCGCTCACAGCGGCTCTCACGGATCTGAGTTCCATATCCTCACGAACTTGAATATTCATCTCCGTGACAATACCTGTATAGTTACGGTTCCGAACAGGAACTAGTACGAGAGAGCCGACCCCAACGGAGTGCTCAAGTTCTTCTGGCAGCTCATAGGCATAGACCTTATCGATAGGGATCGGCAAGGCAACACCAATAGCGCACGACATGGTTTAATTATTCTGAGTTGGATTGATTTTCGGGATCATAGAGCATCCCAGTACAGAGACACATCTGCCGATTCATTCGTTGCAAAACATCATAATTCGGACAACTCTGACATCCTTGCCAGAATTCTTCATCATCGGTCAATTCACTGAATGTTACAGGTTTATATCCAAGGTCTGAATTAATCTTCATCACTGCAAGGCTCGTGGTAATCCCAAACAACTTAGCTTTGGGGTAAAGTTGCTTGGAGAGTTCAAACGCACGGCGCTTGATGCGGCGGGCTAAGCCCTGTCTACGAAAATTTGGGGAGATGATTAAACCAGAATTCACGGCATATTTTCCGTGATCCCAAGTCTCAATGTAGCAGAATCCTGCCACTTCATCATTGGGTCCAAGAGCAATCACGGCTTTCCCCTCTCTCATTTTTTGACGAATATATTCTGGATGGCGCTCTGCTATCCCAGTCCCTCGCTGTGCAGCGGCGGTCTTAATGAGATGACAAATTTCATGCGCAAATTGAAAGTGTTGGGGGGTTGCAATTGATATTTCAACCGATGGCGAAACATCTACAACGGGTAGCGCTATGGGAGTATCAATAGTCACAATAAACTAAACTGTTAACTGATAGTGTAAACGTTGAACGTAAGTTTGTTTCTTACAAGTTTGGACTTATACGCCTAAATTCAAGAATTAACCTACACCAATGGAAGAATGTCCGTCATGTGCATTGGAAGTTGAGCGCAATATTGACGTATGCCCCTATTGTGGGTATGAATTTCCCCGGCAAGCCAAAAGTCGCTTGCTCATGGCTTGGGTCATGGCATTGCTTTTAATCTGGCCTCTGTTTGAACTGATCAAGCTGATTTTATGACCCAATTCCCTTTTTCTGCTGACGTATCCTTGAAAACGTTTATGCAAGATTATTGGCAGAAACGTCCACTCTTTCTTCAAAATGTATTCAAGACATCCGATTTCCCTGTGTGTCGGAATGAAATCTTTAACTTAGCGACCCGCTTTGATTTTGTTTCGCGATTCATTCAGGAGTTAGATGAAGAAGAACCATGGATCCAAACTCCTGGCCCGTTTAACAAAAACGATCTCATTGAAAGACTTGAGGATACAAATTGGATTCTACTTGTTCAGAATACAGAGTGGGAGATTGACTCAATGCACGAATTGCTTGAGCATTTCCGCTTTATCCCCAACTGGCGGTTGGACGACGTTCAGTTAAGCTTTTCAGTCATGGACGGAAGTGCTGGCCCTCATGTGGATAGCTATGATGTATTTCTCGTTCAGCTCAGCGGAGAAAAAGTATGGCAAATTGAATCCCAACCGATTACCGAGAAACGGTCATTTATTCAAGATTTGAATATTCAGGTCCTTGAGTCCTTTGACCCTGATCAGGAATTGATCGTTAAGTCTGGAGATATACTCTATCTTCCACCTAAAATTCCACATTGGGGATTTGCAAAAAATCAATGTATCACCGCAAGTATTGGTTTTAAGATCCCCGATGAGGCAACTATCGGTCACAGTTTTCATAAAATGGCCGAAAGACTGCAATGGAAGCCTGAGTTGTATCCCGATATTGATACATCCCAGATTGATGACCCTGGAAAAGTCAGTAAGACTGTACTTGATTGGTTTCAAAACGAAATGCGTCTCATCGTAGAAGACCGCTGTTATCTCGCTCAAGTTCTATGTACAGGAATCACACACCCACAGAGAGACCTTGATTCCAGTCTATTCTGGCACTCCCCATCTGCTGATCTAATCCATGCTGAACTGATCAAAGATGTCATCCTACTTCGCCAATCTCCTTCTGTAATTGTATATCATGAATTAGATGATGGAGTTGCTATCTATGCGATGGGAGAAGAAATCATCATTGGAAAAGATCTTAAACCCCTTGCTCAGCTATTAACTGGGCGTGATGAACTCAATTATAAATCTCTTAGCCCCTATCTTGAAAATGAAGATGCCATGAACCTCATCATGAACCTCTTTCAATTAGGCGCACTCATTGGATCGGATCCCAATCATTGATCATGGGAAAACGTTGGACACGAGAAAAAACTCAAAATCGAGGTAATTACAAAATATTCACAGTCCGCCAAGACACCTGCACCTCTCCCCGAACTGGGAATAATCACGAATTCTTTATACTTGATACCCTTGATTGGAGTACGGTTGTTCCAGTGACACCTGATGGTCATATTGTCTTTATTCAACAGTGGCGCCCTGGCACTGATTCTATAGAACTTGAGTTGCCGGGCGGAGTCGTTGATGAGGGAGAATTACCCGAACACGCTGCAGCACGAGAGCTCCGCGAAGAAACGGGGTATATATCCAAGCCAGTGGTAAAGTTGGGAACGATTGCTCCCAATCCAGCCATCCTATCAAATCGCTGTCATTTTTTCCTTGCACCAGATGCTATTCCAACTGGTCAACGAGAATTGGACTCTGCAGAAGATATAGATATTCTAACTCTAGATCCAGAGCAGATCCCAGATTTGATTGCACGAGGAACCCTGCGCCATGGGATTATTATTGCAGCATTGTACTACTACGAATTATATCAGAAAAGTGGACAATAACCACATAGAAAAATACAATTTTTGGAGCCCTCGGCGTGAGTTTCTCAACAAGATTCTCTTTGAGTCAACAACACCTCTGGGGCGAGGAAGTGATATTGTGCTATTCATTCTCATTGTGTCAAGCGTCGTTGCGGTGATGCTTGAAAGTATTGATCAGATCAGATCAGAGAACCTCTATTTACTCATTACCCTTGAATGGATATTCACTGTCATCTTTACAATTGAATATATCTTGCGACTCTACTGTTCGCATGACCATGCCCGGTATGCACGTAGTTTTTTTGGAGTGGTAGATTTATTGGCGGTCATTCCAACGTATCTGAGTTTGTTATTGCCTGGAGCACAGGCTTTGATCGTCATTCGAATTTTACGTTTACTTCGGGTATTTCGTGTGCTCAAACTCGTCCAATATAGTAGGGCTGGAACGCATCTTTTGTACTTGCTTCAAGAAAGTTGGCAACGAATATGGGTCTTCGTTCTTGCGCTTTCTCTTCTGGTTACAACTCTTGGATCAATGATCTATCTCATTGAAGGTCCCGAGAATGGATTCACTAGTATACCTCTAAGTATGTACTGGGCAGTTGTGACTTTAACCACGGTGGGGTATGGAGATATTTCTCCGCAAACCTCTTTAGGAAAATTTGTCGCAGCCATGGTCATGGTGATTGGTTATGCCATTATCGTGATGTCGATCAGCGTCTCTACTGACCGAAGCATTAAACGGAGCAAGCCGTGTATTCGATGCCGAGAAACGCGATTAGAGAAGGGAGCTGCATTTTGTAAGCATTGTGGCCATAAGTTCCACCAACATTAAAGCACCACCTCACAGGCAGGCTCACGCATGTTATAATTGGACGACATGACCCGACCATAGGCCCCCGCTGTTGCAATCAGCAAGAAGTCCCCTTCACTGGTTTCAGGTAATTGGCAGGCGTGTCCTATAATATCCCCCGTCTCACAGATTGGGCCTACGATATCTGCTGTAATATTTAATGGTGAATGAAGGCTGCTTAGATTGAAAATCCGATGATTTGACCCATAGAGTGCGGGTCTGATCAATGAATTCATACCGGTCTCAACGCCGATATAGCATCTATCCCCTTTGTACTTGATCTGCGTCACGCGCGTCAATAGTACACCGCTCTCTGCGACTAAGTATCGACCTGGCTCAATCCATAATTCAAATTGCGGGTGAATTTTGCGAAACTGTTGAAGGCTTTCTTCCAGAACATGAAGATCAAGAGGGCTTGATCCGGGTTTCTCTGGAACCCCAAATCCACCTCCCACATTGAGATGCGTGGTATAGGGAAACATTTCAGCGATTGATGCTAGAGCATAAGCCGTAGAACTCCATGTATCAGGGGTCAGAATTCCACTTCCCACATGCGCATGAAGCCCAGTGATTCGGATGTCATATAAGTCACAGATTTCTTGAACTAAGGGTAAACTCTCAGGCGCAATTCCAAATTTAGATGCCGAGCCAGCGGTTCGTACATGTTTGTGATGCCCGCGGCCATGACCTGGATCAATTCTCAGAATCACATCACGCTGTTTAAAAACATCCGACCACAGCTCAAGGACTCTGACATTTCCTACTGTCACATGGGACGCCAGCTCATATCCTAAAATATATTCTTCTTTTGGAACGAAGTTTGGTGTAAACAGAATTTGGTCAGCTTCAATCTCCGGAAATAGTCGGTGTATCTCATAGAGTTCGCCAGGTGAGACGCATTCAAATCCTAATCCAGAGTTATAGATCGCTTTCAATACCTCAGGATTGTAACAAGCTTTCATCGCATAAAACGCGCGATCGGCACTTTGAAGGGTTTTTATCCGCTGGATTGTTTCCTGTAAGCAGGGGATGTCATACACAAAGCAGGGGGAGGATTGATTCCCAACTTTGAGAAGTTGGGTACATTTACTTTCCCACCACGCAACGGTTGTTGTCATGTCTTAGTTTGAAAACAGCTCACGATAGGTTGTGCCAAAAGATGATCTTGTTGGTCTGCACAATAATTCGGCTATGTAAATTGGGGGAATTATAGACGTTAGCACTCAAAAGATAACATTTATTGTAGAACAGATCTAAAGGCACATTGGGATAGACTGCGAATCTATCCTATTGCTTGCCCAAATATCAACTTATACTTGACACAACACCTGTTCAGAAGGCTTCTAATAAATCTGACCCAAACTGTTCCTACGGGGAATAGAGGAGCGTTTCCGTTAGGAACTCCTACGGGTCGTGGAATGGATACACAAAAGATGTCTCGCTAAAGATGCGCACTCACATAACGCGAGTTTGCAAAGACATTTCTTGGCCAAATCTTTCATGCATCGGATTCGGTAAACATAGAGGAAAATCTAAATTCCTATCATCTATAACCGTTAGTTATTCAGGGGTTGTTTCAAAATTAGGTTAAACTTTTGAGTTTTCACTGTGACTGGCAGGGC
>JAPOTS010000027.1 GCA_026709065.1 Bacteroidota bacterium | reverse complement strand
ATCAATCTATACCGATGGATCAAGAAAAACTAAAATATCTCCTCATGATCAGCAAGAAAAGGTCTCAGATTCGTGATACTGTTTAGAGAGTAGTCCTAGGATGAGTAATATACAAAATAGGTTTTATATTTGAGGTTGTACAAGATCCACTCCCATCTGCATAAAGAGATAGGAATAAATCCAAAAGCATGCTACTAGGAGAGTTAATAAGAACTTGTATAGAATTTCTCAAATAGTCAATAAAAGAGATAATATCAAGAAATATTTTATGGATACTATAAATTTGGTCAAATTAATTACTGAGTCGGGGGGTTGGTTATGTCATTAGATTTAGTTTGTGATTGGTCACGCGTAATCAGTCGGGTTGAGGCGCTGGTCATCTTTCATATTGATTTGAGAGCAGACGATGACTCATTGCAACAAGCAAAAAAATGGTTGCATACCAATGAATTGCAACGTTTTGAGCAATTTCAAATTTTTGAGCCCAAAAGAGAGTTTGCTTTGTGTAGGTCAGCGTTAAGAAATTTATTATGCTACCTCCACAACATTGATAATTGTCAACTTTCTATTGTGACAGATGAACATGGGAAGCCATATGCGCTGGTGAATGGAAACCCCATCACGACACATTTCAGTGTCAGTCATAGCGGCAACCATGGATTGATTGGGGTTGCCGAAGGCTTTCGCGTAGGAATTGATGTAGAAATTGACTCAGAAAATAGAGATTATCTAGGGATCGCAAAAAAGGTATTTGGGTCAAATGAATTTGCTGAAATGCAATCTTTGGATCAAGAGGAGCACAAGGATTATTTTCTGAGGATCTGGACGTTTAAAGAATCGATTCTTAAAGCCATTGGTACTGGATTAAAAACCAATCCCGGTGAGTTTGAAATCCCTATGGATTTACGTCATGGATCTCAAAAAGGAATGATAGAGTTTCCCAAGGACTCGGGGATTCAGTGGATACTGGAAGATCTCAGTACGACTCAATATGCCGCGGCGATGGCATACGAGGTGACTTAATCAAGTGATAAACGATAGCTCAATGACAAACATTTACATCAGAAGTCAAAAAATAATAATGTATAACTTTCCATTAGGGGTGGACTTAATCAATAGCTATGCGATAGTGCACATGTCAGAAGTGCTTCAAAGGAGGCGGGAAAATCAATGGATCACGGAGCAACTAATACCCCTCTGATTGATTGGTAGGTCAATGACCGTTTTCTTCGTAGGCATTAATGATTTCTTTTACAAGCCGATGGCGGACAACATCAATTTGATTGAAATAGACAAAGTCAATGCCTTTGATTCTGTTGAGAACTGAAGTGGCTTCCTGAAGTCCGCATTGACGTGAATCTTCAAGGTCAATCTGGGTAAGATCGCCAGTAATAATCGCACGACTATTGATTCCCAAACGGGTCAAAAACATTTTCATCTGAATGGCAGTAGCATTTTGAGCTTCGTCAAGAATCACATAGGCCGAATTAAGAGTTCTTCCGCGCATGAAGGCAAGGGGTACGATTTCAATGACATGATCTTGCATATGAGTTGAAAGCTTCTCAGGAGGCAAAAATTCTTCTAATGCATCGTAGAGAGGACGCAGATATGGATCTATTTTATCGCGAAAATCTCCAGGCAGAAACCCAAGACGCTCTCCAGCTTCCACAGCAGGTCGACATAAAACGATTCTTTTGACCTGCCGTGCTTTGAGCGCTGCAACCGCCTGAGCAACGGCCAAAAAAGTTTTTCCTGTTCCTGCCGGACCAATTGCAAAAACTATATCATTGTGTTTGGCAGACTCAAGTAACCGAGCCTGACCAGGAGTCTTAGTCCGTACAATACTCCCCGAAGGAGTATATAAAATTACATCGCCGATTCCGTGATTTGATGGTCTTGGATCTGCAGTTGACATTGCAAGGATTGTGTCTAAATCGCCAGTGGTCACCAATCCATTACGCCCCGCAACCGAGGCAAGCTCATTAAAAGCATGTTTGATGGAATCAATAGCAGCACCGGGCCCTTGCAAATGGATTTTATTTCCCCGTGCGGTAATTTTTGTATCAGGAAAGGCAGCTTCAATTCGTTTTAAGTGCACATCATGTGTGCCGTACAGTAGAAGCGGGTCTGGGTGATTAAGCGTAAGCGTGGTTTGTGGCAATTCCTTGATTGATTTCAAAGATGGATTATATGACGTTAACAATGTTAGTGAGAAAAAGTGCCCCATGAAATCTCCACTCATTGTAGAATTTGCAAAAATGAATGGAGCGGGAAACGACTTTATTGTAATTGATAACCGATTTTATAATTTTTCGGTTCCTGAACTCTCAACCCTTGCTCCACATGTATGTTCTCGTAGAATTGGGATCGGAGCCGATGGGATCCTGGCACTCTCACTACCTGAATTTTCAGACGCAGATTATCGGATGATCTATATAAATGCTGATGGAAGCGAAGGGACTATGTGTGGCAATGGTGCTCGATGTTTAGCAAGATTTGCATATGAAGGTGGAATACCTAAGCGATCTGCTTGGATGCAGACCGCGTCTGGGACATGTGAAGTATGCATTCCCGAAAATGGGCACATACGCATTTATTTGGATATTCCTGAGGATTACATTACATCTTTTGATGTAGAAACAGATTTATCTGAACAATTCAGGTCAATTCATTATGTATGTCCAGGAACCCAGCACCTTGTATGCTTCATCACGAATATTCACTCCTTCCCAGTGAAGAACTGGGGGGCAATCCTTCGTAAGGATCCCAACCTTGGATCCGAAGGTGCAAATGTTAACTTTGTTGAAGTTGATAAAACCAAGCGTTTGATTGTTCGAACCTATGAAAAAGGGGTTGAAGATGAAACCCTATCCTGCGGCACTGGCGCAATTGCCAGTGTATATTCAGCACGAAAATGTGGAGAGATCACCAAGGATAGATGTGTCGTTGAGATGCAGGGAGGACAGTTGACCGTTGGGTTAGAAGCTCATCGGGTTGTTTTAGAAGGTCCGGTAACCCATGTATACAGAGGGTCGTTTGAATATTTGATCCCTGATAGAAACATTGCTTATTAGGTTTTGTACTTTGCACATATTCAAGAATTTCCTACTATGAAACATCTTCTGTCTTTCTTAGCGTATTCGATTGTGATCACGGTGATTGCAACTGGTTGTGGATCTAACCCAAATATTGAGGGAGCACGCCTCGAACTTCGAAATAAGGACTATCCACGAGCCCTTAGAAATATCAATAGAGCCCTTATAAATGATCCAGATAATTCCGAAGCGCTCGTCGTTAAAGGAGATATTATTGCCGAAATGCTATCGGATGTTTCAAATGAAACACAGAGAACAGAGTATATAGGAGAACTCAATGGGGCTTACGCGCAGGCAGTGTTGCTAGATCCAGATCATCTTGCTTATATCACTCGGCAGCGCTCAACATTGTATGCCAATGAGTTCGGCTTAGCAATGGAAACCTTCAAAGATGCAGGGCTCTTAGCTGGCAGGGAACGCGCGAATCTCTTTGACAAAGCCGCGAGGTATTTCCGAAACGCCTCAATGATTAGCCCAGACTCCATCAATGCACTCATTAATGAAGCACATGCATTTTACAACGCTGGAAAGGCACAGGATGCGGTAGATGCCTACGAATCAGTCATCGCCTTGGGGCACACCGATCGTGAGTTGTTTATCTATCTAGCACGTACGCATGAACTCATGGCGATGGAATTATCCGATCCTGAAACCCAACCCGAGCATTACGGCCACATGATCAGGGTCTTGAAGATCGCCAAGGACCTATACCCTAAAGATGAAGAAATTCGAAAGTTACTTCTCAATGCCTATTCAATGTCAGAAATAACACCTGATGCGCTTCCATTTTTTGAAGAAGTATATCAGTTGGAACAGCAGAATCCAGTTTTTCTTTACAATTACGGCACGTTATTGCTGAGACAAGAAGATTATGAGGGGGCAATCAAAAAACTTTCGGATGCGATTTCTTTAGATTCATCCTATGTGAATGCACATTTCAATCTTGGTGCAGCGTATGTCAACCATGGGGTTTCGGTTGACCAACAATACCAAGCAGTTGTGGATTCATTGCAGAGGAGTCATACCCAAAACGAAACTAATCGCTTAGAAAACCGTCAGTCCTTATTGAAGCAATCTAAAGATGAATTGTTTAATCTAGCTATCCAACATCTTGAAATTACAAAGCAACTCATGGAGAATGATTTAGAAGATGTTCATGATGTATGTCATGCACTCTTCATTGCCTATGCGCAAACCAATCAACGATCCAATGCAGAAGAAGCTCGCGTTTGTGCGAGTCAGCCAATTAACTGATCTTCATTATTGAATACTTAAGCCATGCGTTTTGCAACCAAAGCAGTTCACTCTCAAAAAAATCATAACGATTCAATTGGAGCAATCATGCCTCCGATTTATCAAACCTCCACCTACCGTCAGACCATAGGTGATTCCCCAGCTACTTACGATTATGGGCGTGCAGGGAACCCCACCCGCACAGCTCTTGAGAAAAACTTAGCGGAGCTTGAGGGTGCTAATCATGGGGTTGCATACGCATCTGGAATGTCTGCAACAGATGCGATCTTGCGTGTACTGCGACCGGGAGATCATGTCATCGCTTCGGGGCATATGTATGGAGGAAACTATCGGTACTTTAAGTTTATATTGGAGCCATTAGGGATTGATGTATCACTGATTGATTTCAGTCGCATTGAGACAATTGAAAAAACTTTAAGTCCCAAGACGCGTGTGATCTGGGCTGAATCTCCAACAAATCCGCTGTGTAAAGTGGTTGACTTGGAGTTGATTGCTCAATGTGCTCATTCAGTGGGTGCTACATTTGTGGTGGACAATACATTCGCATCTCCTTATCTTCAAAAACCTCTTACTTTGGGTGCAGATATTATTCTTCATTCAACCACAAAATATCTAGGTGGTCACTCTGATCTTATCGGTGGGTTTGTCTGTACCGATGATGATGAGTGGGCCGAACATTTACGTTTTCAGGTCAAATGCGTTGGTGCCATCCCCGGCCCTATGGATTGTTATTTAGTTCTGCGTGGTGCTAAAACGCTTCATGTGCGCATGGAGCGTCATTGTGCGAATGCACATACGATCGCGAGATACCTTGAGGGCCATTCAAACGTCTCACAGGTGATTTATCCAGGTTTGGAATCAGATGCGGGACATGCGATTGCAAAGAAACAGATGTCAGATTTTGGCGGCATGATGGCCATCGTGCTCAATACATCCACAGCACAGCAAACAAGGAGTATTGTCAATGAATTGAAGATATTCAACTTTGCTGAAAGTCTCGGCGGAGTTGAAAGCTTAATTGGCCACCCTGCGACGATGTCACATGGGGCACTCACTGCTGAGGAGCGGATACAACTGGGAATCAGCGATAATCTGGTTCGTTTATCAGTAGGAATTGAGGATGTAGATGACTTGATTGAGGATCTAGATCAAGCACTCAGTAACATTTGATCCATTGATCAACCCCGCAGGAATGCAACGTTAGCAGGGATTGGCGACCGTAGCCGAGTTGTCTAACGATAACGCTTTTCAGCCACCTACCCAAGCACTGTTTAGCCTATATGGTGAGTTGGAGAATTTACTGGAGGGGGAGAAGATCCGTCCTCAGATCTTCTATCTTTGCTGATTCACGAAGTGAATTCACCCAATCCCGAGTAAATAGAGATTGCTGCTCCCTAGTAAGGTCGGACAGGATAGATTCTATCTCACTATCAGATATATCAGGAGGCTCCGAGATATCGGTTGTGCGAATGACATACGCGGCATTATCACCAATGATGATACCAGAATCTTCTCCCTCTGTGAGTGCAAATGTTGCGCCAACAAACTGATAGTCTCTGCCTAATCCACCAATGACGGGATTATTATAGGTGATTCCTGTAGCAATCTGTGGTGAAATATCAAGAGCATCTGCGAGTCCATCAAATCCACTGCCCTCATAGGCAACTTGTAAGCGGCTCACCTGATAGTCACGTTTTTTATCAAGTATCGCTAGTTGACGCACTTGCTCGTTCACGGTTTCGAGTGGTTGATAGCCGGCAGGTTCAATGTCTACGACATGCACCACAAGTGCAACTTGATTTAATTCAATCACTGGGCTTATGTCATCCGTATCGGCATCACGTAAAAACGCTTCAATCGCATAACTTTGGCCAAAGCCGGGAATTGATGTCTGGCCGTCTTGAATCTGGAGAGATTCAACCGAGATGTTTCGGCGTTGAGCTTCATCAATAAAAATCCCCTCTTCTTCGGCATAATAACGCAGATCCTCCAAGGACTCTTGGATGGTATTGAGCGTTGCAACTGAGACCTCAATCGCGTAGGCTAATCGAGACAGTTGCACATCAACTGAAGCACGATGAGTCACTTCAATGAGATGAAAGCCAAAGTCTGTTTCAATAGGGCCAACAAGAGATCCAATTTGTGCACCGAAAGCAGCATCTTGAAAGGGGGGCACCATCATTCCGGGACCAAACCAGCCTAGATCTCCTCCATTAGCACCGCTTCCAGTATCGTCACTCATTTCTATCGCAACGGTAGCAAAGTCTTCGCCAGATTGGATTCTGCGACGGATATCCATAATTGAAGCACGGGCATCATCGCTATCCTCATCAGTATTAATCAGAATATGCCGGGCGCGAACATGGGTCTCTTCGGCCGGGCGGGTGTCAGCCACCTTGATCAACTGGGCTTGGCCATTAACGATAATTGGACCAATGATAGCCCCTATTTCGGGGGAGGAGCCTTTCTCAAAGAGAGCTTTCAGTACTTCAGGCGATAGGGTTGAAGCCCCAATAAAATTATCGGACCAGTTGGCCTCACTTGCAGATTGTGCAAGAAATAGCGAATCATTATCAGTTTCAACAAATTCTTGTCGTAACCTTTGTATTTCTTCCATGACTGCAGAGGTATCCTCGTTTGCAGGCAAACGGGAGAGTGAGCCAATTTCTACGGAGTAGACGCGTTCTAAAGCATAGTCTTCACGATGTTCTGAATAATAATTTGAAATATCACGATCATTAATCGTGATTAACGAATCTGGTACATCTGCATACCTGAGAAGGAAAAACTCAGCATCAGCCGAGGTTTCAGTAAGAACCCATTGTGCGTTGACATCTGCCTCTGAGACACGGACGGATGATTCAAGTAATTCATTTAATCTCTGTTGACGACGATCAAGTCGGATATACTGTTCTAGTTGAATCAGATAAGGTTCTTGTGCGGGGTCATCAATCACATTTTGAAGAAGTGCACGGTTAATAGCCTCCCCGCCATCCGAAAAATTCTGTTGAACAATCCAATGGGGGCTCTCGCCGATGATCAGTTCACGCACTTCGGTATCGCTAACAGTGATCCCGATCTCATCCATCACATGCTCACGAATTTTGTTATCAACCAAGAAATTGAATGCCCGCTCACGCTCTAATTCTAATTGCTGAGGTTGTACATTCCCATTAGATGAGCGTCTGACTTGTTCAAGTTGAGCTTCTAATTGTCGGCTGTAGATATCTCGGGTAATTGGATCGCCATCAACGACAATGACTTTTCCAAGAGGATCGGCTCCGATGGTATCAAATACACCAGAATCTTGGAGTACCCATAGCCCACCAAAGGAGAGAACGAGAATCCACAGGACAATTCCTGTGTTTTCCCGCATACGATTCATAAAACCCATGGTCAATCAGAAAACGATTTGGAAATTATAAGTCAAGCGACGGCGATAGGATCAACATGGACTATTTTTCGATTTTTTCGTCCATTTGAAAAACGAACCATCCCTTCTTGGAGTGCAAAGAGGGTGTCATCTCCCCCGCGTCTGACATTCGTGCCAGGATGGATTCGTGTCCCGCGCTGGCGGACGATGATGCCTCCAGCAAAAATATGTTGTCCAGCGTAGACTTTAACGCCGAGCATCTTTGGATTTGAGTCCCGTCCATTTTTTGTGGAGCCGAGTCCTTTCTTATGTGCCATAATATTTTGGTTTATTCTCCAGCGGAGAGTGATGAAATTTTGATTTGAGTGTACCTTTGACGATGACCGTGTTTGACTTTGTAGCGCTTGCGGCGCTTTTTCTTAAAAACAAGAATTTTATCTCCACGAACATGCTGAATCACTTCACCAGATACATGAGCACCTTCAATATGAGGATGCCCCAGCGTCACATTCTCTTGATCAGCAATTAGGAGTACCTCATCAAATTGAAGGGTATCGCCCTCTTTAGCATCAGCCCGGTAGGGGATATAAAGCAAGTCTTCCTCGGAAACACGAAACTGCTTCCCACTGATATTGACAACTGCAAACATGAATTCAATATTTAAATTGAGTCGTTATTTTATAGGGTAACCCACTCTAATGCGTATATGGATAAATAGTTCCCTAATTCTGTAATTGATGTACAATTTGTTGCAATTCTCCTTCATTTTGTTATGAATGGTTTTATCAAATAGGACACATCAATGACAAGTGGGGCAATATCCGCAGAGAATCAAGGCATGTCTTCAGAGAATTAAATCGAAATTGCAAAAGCTCAGTCACGCATGATTTGTCATCTCTGAGGGGTAATGAGTTTGCCCATCAAGGAATTGATGCCGACACAGTTTGATGATGAGACTGTGTATCCAACATTGATCCAATTAAAATGTTAAACGAAAGATAACCGTCTAAAATGGACTATGATTTTGACTGACCCTGACAGTGGAACACCTGTTAAGGTGGGTAAGATTCTGTGTATAGGCCGAAACTACGCCCTCCATGCCGCAGAAATGAATGACGCTGTTCCCACACATCCCGTCATTTTTCTTAAGCCTCCAACTTCACTAATTAAAACAGGTGACTGTGTGATTCTACCTCAGATGTCAACAGATGTCCATCATGAGGTAGAACTGGTGGTCATGATCGGACAGGGCGGTAAGAATATTCCGTTAGAACAAAGCCTGAACCATGTCGCGGCTTATGCGCTTGGCTTGGATATGACAGCGAGAGATATTCAATCTGATGCGAAGGCAAAAGGCAATCCATGGAGTGTAGCGAAGGGGTTTGATACATTTGCTCCATTAGGTCCACTGGTGCCAAGTAGTCAAATCACTGATCCCCAAACGATCATGCTCAGTCTCACGGTAAACGATCAAGTTAAACAGCAGGGATCTACTTCAGATATGATTTTTTCAGTTCCATATCTCATCTCATATTGTTCCAAAATATTCACTTTAGAAAAGGGGGATCTGCTTTATACAGGAACCCCTGAAGGCGTTGGGCCTGTTACACAGGGCGATCAGTTGAAGGCAACGAGCGATCAGTTAGCTACATTAGAGGTGACAGTCAATTGAAAGGAGATTATAAGCTTCGGTGGGGTGCAACCCGAATGATGCCTGAGATACGATCTATGAGTGGTGACTGATAGGTTTTTCGCCAACCCAAAGCCTAGTCGCTCATAATCTATTGGTTGATGGATTCTCTCTATTGAGATCGTCTCCGACTGAATCAAATAGTGGGATTACAATTGGGGCAGAAGTGACCTAATGGTGGGTATGTTAACCATGGCCGTCGCGAGTGATTTCAAGGATCTTGAGGTGCAATTCTCCTGCAGGAACCTCAATGATGACCTCATCACCAACCGCTTTTCCGAGAAGTCCTTTTCCGATTGGACTGGTGACTGGGATTCGTCCTTGAGATACATCGGCTTCGGGTGCAGACACTAAGGTAACGAGTTTTTCAGACCCAGTCTTGGAATTTAGATAGCGGACGGTTGACAGGATTCTAGCGGTTGACGCATCTACGTCATCTTCATCTATGACTCGGGCTTCGGCCAGAGTATTTTCCATTTGTGCAATGTGTGCTTCAAGTTTTCCTTGAGCTTCTTTAGCAGCATCATACTCGGCGTTTTCTGATAAGTCGCCATGTGCACGCGCTTCGGCGATTTCGTTGGAGATCCGTTTACGTTCAACGGTGCGTGCGTGGTGGATATCTTTTTTGAGCTTTTCAAGCGCTTTTTCGGTAAGATATACGGGCATTTTATTAAAGAATCAGAGGTCAATTACCATCCTACCCGCCGTGAGTTGGGGCGGTTTGAAGGCGTTTGAGAGGTGGAATCTGGAGAGACTACTGAGGATTGCGATGCCAGTAATCGCCGCCCAGCCCAAAATGCACCACTCCAGAATGGGTCATCTAAGCGAGACATTGACACCCCAGTCTCGGGCCATGAATGCAGAAATTCCTGTGAACCAAGATAGATTCCTACATGTCGGGGCATACTTGTGGGCCGAAAAAATACGAGATCACCAGGTTTGAGCAATGCCAACTCAACCTCTTCACCATACCCGAGTTGACGTGGTGTTGAATGCGGTAGAGACAGACCGAGCACTTGATCAAACGCGACCATCACTAGTCCTGGCGCATCAATTCCAGACTTCGAATCCCCTCCACTGAGATGCGGAACACCTTGCCATTGAGAGGCAAAGGTGCGTAGTTCAGATTCCGTTGCAGCCGATGGAATCACAGATGTCATGGAAGTTAGTGATACTCGGGCGGGAGAAGTCCTCACTTGTTGTGATTGGCTACAGCCAGCTATAACCATCACACAGAAAACAATGAATAATGCACGCTCAAAATAAGTCATGAAGTGATAACTAAAGACCCAAAATCTTATCTCGGATCAAATGGAACTTTTAATAGTACAACCAACTAACAAATTCTGTTCATCTTTTCATTGATTCTATGCCTTATCCTGAACATCTCGTTATGCCAATGCGTGAAGAACTCACCCGACTGGGTGTTGAAGAATTACGCTCTACTGAGGCCGTTTCTGATGCCTTTAGTATGTCATCCAATCAGACTATGCTCTTGGTCATTAACTCTGTGTGCGGTTGTGCAGCGGGGATGGCTCGACCAGCGGTTGGACTAGCGATGCAACATAAAACACTGCCCGATAAGATTGTGACCGTATTTGCTGGTCAGGATATAGAAGCGACTGTGACTGCTCGTGATTTAATGGTTGGAATTCCTCCCTCATCACCGTTTATGGCACTGATCAAAGGTGGAGATGTGGTCTTTGTAATTGAGCGTAGACACATTGAGGGTCGTAGTGCCGAGGCGATTGCAATTGATTTAGTTCAAGCATTTGATCGGTTTTGCGGAACGGATAAAACCGCTAACGATGGTCCGGATAGCCCTGATACCATGGGCGCGCATTCCGAAAGTCCTCTTTCGTCTTCATTTCAGTCTATCATTCGATAGCGCAATCAATCACCATGTCTGATTGCCAACTTAGATGGGGCATTGCAATATTACTTCGTGATGGTCTCATTCTTAGACTGTCATAATCAGTTTGCTATGCCCCGATGTATGACCGAGGGATGTCTTGAATTAAGGCTGAGGCAGTCTTATTCATGAGATCTGCAACGATAGCGTTGGGGTTGCTTAAATGTAACCTAATCCAATATAAGTAAGATTGGTAAACAGTTATAAATTGTGGAAGCCTAGTATAAACCCATAAATTACACGTAATACTGACCTCACACGCAAAAAATTTTGCTAAATCCAGTTTGATAGTACCCTATTTTTATAGTGTTTCAGGCTTATTGGGAATTGCTGTCATATCATTCACGTTTTTTAAGAACTATGAATTAAGGGGGGCTTCAAGAATTGCGTACTCCTTATCAATGACTGCATTGATAGAATCCAAGTGGTTTTTTAGAAGATAGTTGTCGTCTAACACCCAGCTTAACTCTCCCCCCAAATAACCGCATGTGTGAGTCTTATCAATTGTTTCCAGAACAGCAAGTACGTCAAAGGCTCTCCCCTGATAGGCTTTACGGATTCCCATCAATGGAATCCGTACTTCAGGCATTCTCGCGAACTTAGTCAGAATGAGTAGTTTCGCGAGTCCAAACGGTAATAGTCGTCCATCGGGTAGACGTTTTAAGGCAGGGTTAATATCTGGGAGACTGATTGAGAATCCAATGTCTTCCCCCTTGTGTTGGAGTACAAAACAGATCCTAGTGTCTACAATCTGTTTTAATCCTTTAGCGAGGTGCTCAAATTCTCGCTGAGTAAAGGGAACGTATCCCCAGTTATCAGACCATGCATCGTTGAAGATATCACGAATCATTTCGGCCTCTTGATCAAATCGGGATAAATCTATGCAACGAATAGAGAGGTCAGGATTACGTCGACGTACAATTGACGCACCGCGTCGGAGACGATCAATGCGTACATGTTTACGATGCACATAGTAAGCCCAGAGGGTCATAGCACGGGTAAATCCCCAACGCGTTAGAAAGTCTTCATAATAAGGGGGGTTGTAGGTCATCATGATTGATGGAGTCCGATCAAATCCATCAACTAAGAGGCCAGACGGATCATTGATTGACGGGTTAACTGGCCCACGAACCAGTTGCATTCCCTCATGACGAAGCCACTGTGTCGCAGCGTCAAGTAGAGATTTGGCTACTTCGTACTGATTAATGGATTCAAAGAATCCAAAGAACCCTGCATCATCTGAATGTGTTTTCAAATGCATGCCATTTATAATAGCAGCAATTCGGCCGACTACAGCCCCAGATTGATCAAAGGCTAAAAAGAGGCGAGTCCGACCATGGTCGTAAAAAGGATGTTTCCGAGGATTGAGAACCTCAAATTGATCTACACGAAGGGGAGGAACCCAAAAGGGATTGCCTTGATACAGATCGTAAGGCAGTTGAACGAATTGTCGTAAGTCCTTCTTAGATTTTACAGGACGTACACCACAGGATGGCATTTATTCAACATGGGGGTTCAAGATACCATGTTTGCGCCCGACACGATAGAATGCTTCAAGGATTGTATCAAGGTCTTCATCGGTATGTGTAGCCATATAGGAGGTCCGCATGATACACAGTCCACCAGAGACAGCTCCACGCCAAGGAACCACTGGATTCACAAATACGCCTTCTTGAAGCAAGTCATTCCAAAATTCAAAGGCAACAAGCATATCATCTTCACCAATCACTACTGGAATGATTGGGGCTTGACTATTCCAGACATCAAATCCTGCGTTACGAAATCCATCACGCATATAGTTGGAAATTTCCCACAGGCGATTTAATCTCCAAGGTTCTTCTTGAAGAATCTCCAGACATTTTAAGACCGTGGCGACTGTGCTAGGAGGCATGGAAGCACTGAATATATGTGCGTTGGACATGTGGCGTATATACTCAATAACATCTGTATCTCCCGTCACAAATCCTCCCAGTGAAGCAAAACTCTTAGAGAACGTCCCTGTGGTCATGGGCACTTCATCCCCCAATCCAAAGTACGCAGCTGATCCCCGACCTCCCGGGCCAATCACACCAACGGCATGCGCATCATCAAGCATCAGGGCCGCATCAAATTCCTTAGCAAGCTTCACGAGTTCTGGTACGGGGGCAATTCGTCCACTCATTGAAAATACACCGTCGGTTACAATGAGTTTATCTGACTCAGGTTGTTCCAAATCAGCTTTTTGTAGAAGCCTACGCAGGTGATTCATATCAAAATGACGGAAACGCCAACATTTGGCATCACTGACCTGAGTCCCTGCAACGATGCATGCATGATTATCCTTATCAGAGAAGATGATGTCACTTTTTGATGTAATCCCTTGAATGGCTCCCATATTGGTCATGTAGCCCGTAGAAAATAGAATACATGCATCTTTGTGCATAAACGCGGCTAGCTTCTCCTCAAGTTCTAAATGAAGATCCAACGTTCCATTTAAGAATCGGCTTCCAGTACATCCAGTCCCGTACTTCGCAATGGCATTGGTTGCAGCTTCTTTTACACGTGGATCACTGGTTAACCCTAAATAGTTATTTGACCCAGCCATAATGAGTTCTTGTCCATCGATGAAAGCCCTTGTTCCCTCGTTATGAGAAATTGCACGGAAGTAGGGGTAGAGGCCAGAGTTTTTTGCCTCATTGAGTAAAGCACCAGGTGCCGCAAATGCCCGTGTCTTTTCTAATAATGGGATCTCTGTAGGGAGGGTATCTGTCAATTCAGTCATTGGTAGGATTAGTGGAGCTGGATGCACTCAAAAAATGAGGCAAAGAAGCCATAAAGGGGTGACAGTTTCAAGGAATATTGATGACAAATCATACCCATTACCATGAAAATGCGAGAGCAAAGTGGTCTGATCCTCCGGTCAGTCTGACTGACAGAGACTCGGTTACGTCAAACTCAGATAAATGAGCAGTGACGTAAGCATCAATAATTGTCAATCCGTACCACGCAACGATTCCAAAATAGAGGAGATCTCTATTTCTACGAAGTGCATCACGCTGGGCGCGGATTTGTGGTTCCAGTCTGTTGCGACGAGAAATTATTTCATCGGGCATCAAATTTGATTCAGGCCTTAGCTCTAAGTCGCGTAGAAGTCGGAAATAGTCACTTTCATACTCAGGAAAAATTGATAGCCCCTCTGAGTCAACCCGAGCCGTATAGAGATAAGCATGTCTATATAGCTGATAACGTCGGTTCACCAGAAGAGCTGAACCTGCAAAAGCGGCGATCCCTAAATAGACGATCGGTACCTTATAGTATTGCCGATTATATAACTGACCCCAACCAGGGACGAATGCACGGTGCAATGCCGCTTGGGGATTCGTTGGCTTAAAGAGATCGGGGGTCATCGTAGAATCGATCTGGGCATGGGTTGGCATAATGGACATACTCCATAGGATCAGATTAAACGCCAAGGTCGTAAATTTGACCATGAATCATTTAGAAGAGTGAAGTAAGTCCAGCAACCGAGAGAGATCCTCATCAGTGTAATACTCAATGATGATCTTGCCAGATGCTTTAGACATTTGTTGAATAGAGACCTTTGTGCCAAGGTATTTTCGGAGTTTTCCCTCTATTTCTTTGAGATGCAGTGCAGGTGAGGGATCTTTTTTATTTGGTTTTTTAGGTTTACGCGTCTTAGACTGGACGCGGCGCTCGGTTTCACGAACGCTAAGTTGATCTTTTTGGATTTCGGAGTATAATTTGTTTTTGCTACGGTCATCAGGAAGTGAAAGCAGTGCTCGGGCATGTCCAGTAGTGATCAGACCTTCACGAAGTCCCACTTGGATATTTGGGGGAAGGTTGAGCAGGCGAAGAAAGTTTGTGACTGTAGGGCGTTGTTTCCCAACGCGTTGTGCAACTTCTTCCTGCGAGAGATGATATTCATTCACAAGTCGCTGATAACCCAGGGCAACCTCAATCGGGTTGAGTTCTACGCGCTGGACATTTTCAACCAAGGCCATTTCAAGCATTTGAGTATTCTTTGCAGGCCTGATATAAGCAGGAATTGCACTAAGCCCCACCAATTTTGCTGCTCGAAGCCGCCTCTCTCCACTGATCAATTCAAACTGATCCCCTTTTGTGGCGCGGACAGTAATGGGTTGTACAATTCCTAATTGCTCAATGGATTGGGCAAGGGATTCTAAGGCTTCTGCTTGGAATTCCTGCCTTGGTTGATAAGGATTCGGGTGAATTGATTCAATGGGAAGCTCAAAAATTCCTCCAACAAGAGCTCGGGCATCTTCTTCGGAGCGTAGCTGCCCATCTGTACCTAATAGCGCGTCAAGTCCGCGTCCAAGAGCTGATTTTTGAGTCGCCACTTTAATTCAATTGGTTTAGAGGTGATGATTCACTGTATGACCGTGAAGAATAGTTCAAAGGTCAGGAATCGTGAGTTGATCGAAGTTGAATGAGTTCTCTGGCGAGTGCCAAATAATTCAGTGCTCCGGTACTGGTTGCACTATGGAGGAGTACAGGTTTTCCAAAACTAGGTGCTTCTGCGATCGTCACGTTACGATGAATGATGGTTTTGAATACTTTATCACCGAAATAGGTTTTCACCTCTGCGGCAACTTGTTTAGACAGTCGTAAGCGTGAATCATATAGGGTCAGTAAAACTCCAGTAATTTGAAGATCAGGATTGAGTCCGCTACGAATAATCTTCACGGTGTTAAGTAGCAGTCCAAGCCCTTCCAAAGCAAAGTATTCTACTTGTAAAGGAATTATTACACCAGTAGCAGCAGTAAGAGCGTTGACGGTTAAGAGGCCCAAGGAGGGTGGGCAGTCAATGATGATATACTCGTAATGATCAGATAATGAGCTGAGTGCCTGGTGTAAGAGATGTTCCCGATTAGCTACATTGATGAGTTCAATTTCTGCACCTACAAGGTTAATATTAGCAGGAATTAAATCAAGTAGTGGAACATCATTAGACTTGAGAATCACATCATTCAGAGAGACCTTTGATAGGATGAGTTCATATACTGATTGCTTGATTTCTTGGGTGTTAAATCCAAGACTAGAGGTGCAATTCCCTTGAGGGTCAAGATCTACTAATAACGTTCGATGCTCCAGTACAGCCAGCGAGACGGCAAGATTAGAAGCTGTGGTTGTTTTCCCAACACCTCCTTTTTGATTGGCAATTGCAATAACTTGACTCATTAAACTGATCAGTGATTCTCTAAGTACAATTAACAAAGATTAGAATAAGGAGTAAATAAATGGTGCGAGCGCAGACCCTTGTGTCAAAACAATTAAAAGACTCATTAGTAGCAAGACAGCGACAATCGGTGTCAGCCAGTACTTTTTGCGAATTTTCAAAAACCGAAAAAATTCTATAATTATTTTCACTTTGCTAGTCATTGGAAAAAGTTTTCCGCAGAGAGTTTATGCTTTAACGCAAAACGTTAAACAAGTATCCAAATTCCTGTGGTTCCACGCTGTTGAAGTGATTGTTATGCCGGTCATACGCAACCGTAATCTCAATTGTGCGTAATCATAAAGAACAGATCACAAAAGGTAGGTTAATTGATTCGATTCATTATTCAGCTGTGGGAAAGTTTCAATATCGCGATGCGATCATTGAATACAAATCGTTTGCGGAGTGGGCTGACGATGCTCGGAATCATCATTGGAATTGTGACAGTCACGGCCATGATCACGGTGATTAATGGGCTGGAGAGTGTGATGGATAATTCCTTAGCTCTTTTAGGATCAAATGCAGTATATGTACAGAAAACCGACTGGTTCACCGAGCCCAACGAGCGTGCACGTCAGTGGTCGCGCCCTGATCTGCGTGAGGATTTGGCCGATTACATTCGTGATCGATCTAAGTATGCGGTCGCTATCGCTCCACTGGTGCAAACAAGTCGTAGCATACGGTATCGTGACCGTAGTTTGTCAGGTGTGTTTCTTCAGGGATCTACACCAGAGCTCGTCAGTGTAGATGTCACAGAGTTATCTGATGGGCGTTGGTATAATGATATAGATAATTTAGTTGCCCGAAATGTAGTCGTTATCGGCAAATCCGTGAGTGAGTCTTTATTTCCCAATGAGCGAGCCGTAGGAAAGGAGGTGAGGATTGGAGGCAAGAGGTTTCAGATCATTGGGGTATTAAAAGAGCAGGGACGATTTTTTGGTTTAATCTCTTTTGACGAACAAGCTCAGATTCCGCTCAAAACATTGGAGCGACATTTTGGACGTTTTCGAAGTGTCACAATCAAAGTTAATGCGGAGTCTTCCGAAACCGTTCCACTGCTGGTTGAGGAATTGCAGGGGATTGTTAGGTCGTCACGGGGGTTGGATGTGTTTGAGGAGGACGATTTTTCTATAAATAAGACAGAGGCATTTCGGGAGCAGCTCGCCAACATCAAGGCAATCGCATATACGATTGGAATTTTCTTGACGGGTCTTGCATTGGTGGTTGGGGGAATTGGTGTGATGAACATCATGTTTGTGACAGTCAAGGAGCGTACTAAAGAAATCGGGGTACGCAAGGCGGTGGGCGCAAGCCGTCAAGCGATTTTGTCTCAATTTCTAATCGAGGCTGTTATGGTATGTATTGCTGCTGGATTGATAGGAATTTTGATCTCTTTGGGAGTGACGGCAGTCGTGAATCAGTTTATTCCAGCCACCTTTGCGGCTGGAACTGTCTTTCTGGCATTTGGGATTTGTGTTGGGGTTGGGATCATCTTTGGTGTGGTTCCTGCATGGAATGCTTCGCGACTTAATCCCATTGACGCATTGCGATATAGCTGATGATTAATTTCGAATTTGTTCGTCTTGCATGGGATGTGATTCTCAGTCATAAGTTACGATCTGCTCTGACTTTGCTGGGGATTATCATTGGTGTGTTTGCCATTATTGTGGCAGTGACCGCTGTACAGGTCATGGAAACAAAACTCGTTGAAACGGTAGAGTCATTTGGGGCTACGACCTTTACGATTTCTAGGGAAGCTGAATTTGGTCGTTCGGGCTCGACGTATCGTGCTCGTCGTAATCTGACATATGATGACATGGTTGAGTATGCTCAGAGGGCTAGGTTGCCATCGGCCATTAGCCCAACGATGTCAGTCACGGGCCCAGTTGAAGGCCGATTTGGTGATCTTGTAACAGAGAATGTGATTACCAAATTAGGTGTCAATGAATTTTGGTTGACTACCAACGGATTTGACATTGCTCAAGGTCGCAATCTGATGCAGTTAGACGTAGAGTTGGCAAGGGATGTCGTCGTGATAGGACACGATATTTCTGAGCGACTCTTCCCCAATATTAATCCACTTGGAAAATCCATTATCCTTGGTGGTAATCGTTACCAAGTTCTTGGGGTGATGGAGAAAAAAGGTAATGTATTTGGCAATAATATAGACCTATTGGCACTCGTCCCGATTTCAAATATGATTCAGAATTACAGCGCGGCAATGCGTGATATAGAGATCAAAGTTGAGGCCAGACGGTTTGAGAATATTGATGCAGCGATGGAGGAGGCCATTGGAATTTTGAGAGTGGTTCGGAATGTGGAGCCAGGAGAAGAAAATAATTTTGATATTCAAAGTTCAGAATCATTTCTGGATCAAATTAAGGGCGTTACAAGTCAAGTGCAGGTTGGAGGTGCGGTGATAGGACTCATCACACTGTTGGCGGCTGGAATTGGCGTGATGAATATTATGTTGGTATCAGTTGCCGAGCGCACTCGTGAAATCGGAGTGCGTAAAGCTGTGGGAGCCCGTAGACGCGATGTGTTAAGCCAATTTTTATATGAAGCGATTTTTCTGTGCCAAATTGGTGGGATCACGGGAATTCTCATCGGAGTCCTAGCAGGAAATATTGCGGGGCGATTCCTTGACGCGTCGTTCGTTTTTCCATGGGATTGGGCTATTGGGGCTGTCTTGGGGGTTACTGCGATTGCATTAACGTTTGGTGTCTATCCTGCATACAAAGCTGCTAAATTGGATCCCATAGAGTCATTAAGACACGAATAATGAATCATGATCTCGCCAAGATGCGGGTTGGTAAAGAAGCGGCCCGTTACTTGGAGGATGGCATGGTGATTGGACTTGGAACAGGTTCGACGACTGCCTACGCAATCGCTGAAATTGGAAAGAGAGTTCGCAATGAAAGCTTGCAAATTAGAGGGATTCCAACATCAAGTTCTGCTGAGATTAACGCGCGCAAAAACGGTATTTCTATTTGCACATTTGATGATATAGATGACCGGCTTGATCTTGCTTTTGATGGGGCGGATGAAGTGTCACCGGATCTGAACCTAATCAAGGGCAGAGGAGCAGCGCACACATTAGAGAAATTGGTCGCCAGTCAAGCGAGACGGTTTGTCGTCCTTGTAGATCAGTCCAAGATGGTTGACAATTTAGGAGTGACCGCACCCGTTCCAATTGAGGTTATTCCATCTGCAGCATCGGTGATCTTACGTCAGCTTCAGACGTTAGGGGCCACTGCATCAATCCGATATGGGGTTCGAAAGGATGGTCCAGTGGTTACGGATCTTGGATTTTGGATTATTGATGCTGATTTTGGTCCGATTTCTAATCCTTCACAGCTCAGTCATACATTGTTAGAAATACCGGGGGTTCTTGACCATGGCATCTTCTTTGGTCTTACAACGGAGGTGATTGTGGGCGCAGAGTCAGGGATTGAAGTGATTCAAAATGGCTAGGCATGACACCCGATTAACTCAAAATGCGTCATATTGCGGAGCTGATATAAGTCATCCCTTAAGTCATTGCAATCATCCTATTCTTGACCGTCAAATACTCTGATCCATCAACTTTCAAATGCAAATTCGGAATGGTAAATAGGGAGAGAATCTGATAGCGAAAGTTGATTAATATGAGGCATTTAGATGATTGAAAGTGTTGATTCAATCAAGATATGCTGAAAAGAACGGCGCATGTAGTGATGGATTGATAATATTTTTCATAATTTTTGAGTATCCTGAATTAGAGTATATTTAATACTGAAACAGTCAAGAGTAAATCACAAGAAAAATTCTATACCCATAGAATCAGATGAAATTTAACGCACCAAAGCCAGACTCTAAAAAATACTCTGTCCTCATTTTCGAGATTGAAAATGGAATTATCAAAGTTCCAAAATTTCAACGCGACTTCGTGTGGAGCAAAGATAAGACGGCCAAGCTATTGGATAGTATTTTGAAGGGTTATCCAATTGGGACATTTATTTTTTGGCAAACTACAATACGAATGAACGAGATAAAAAATATTGGGAACTTGAATATTCAAGACACTCCTATAGGAACTCAAGTTCAGTATGTATTGGACGGACAGCAACGTATTACATCTCTTTATGCTGCTTATCGTGGAGCTCAGATTCAGAAGACAGGAGAAAAGCTGGCGACCGATTATACAAATATTTTTGTAAATCTTGATGTGGATATTAACGAAAATGATGAACAAGTAATTATTGCCGAGGAGAAAGGTGAAAAATGTATATCACTATCAGATGTCTTGAACTTTAACTTTGACATGGTAAAAAATTTATCTTTGAGATTCAGTGATGAGGAATTAAATACGATTAACGACTATAGTACTGCATTTAAGACCTATGAATTCTCAACTGTAATCCTTACAAAGGAGGATATTGATTCTGCAATTGAAGTTTTTACCCGCATCAATACGGGCGGACAAACACTGACACTATTTGAAATCATGTCAGCAAAGAGCTATGATCAGGAACAACACTTTGATATGCAAGAGAAGTGGGAAGAATTCATTAAAGAACTGGCGGATATTCAATTTGATGGCATATCAAGTTCAGTGATTCTACAACTGCTATCTCTTGTTCTTAGCCGAAACAAGGAGTGTAAACGAAAGACCATATTAGCTTTAGAAAAGCAAGTTATAATCAACAACTGGGACAAGTGCATATGTGCACTTAAAGATAGTATTGACTATTTCAGAACTACTTATAGAATACCTGTTTCAAGGATTTTGCCCTATGATGCTCTTTTGACTTCGTTTGCATATTTCTTCTTCAAGAACAACGGCCGTCAACCGAATTTTAAACAACGAAAGTATTTAGAAGAGTTCTTCTGGCGCATGTCATTGTCTTTTCGTTATTCAGGCTCTGCCGAAACTAATTTAGGACAGGATGTAAAGCGAATTGACATGATTTTGGAGAATCAGCGCCCTGATTACAGTGATATCAAGTTGTTCCTTGATTCTCCACAATCACTAATTAATGAAAGCTTTAGCACTGGCAACAGCTTCTGCAAGGCGGTTCTGTGCCTGTTAGCATATCAGGAACCCAAAGATTTTCACCATAATGGTAAAGTCATTCTTGATAACTCATGGTTGAAGGTGTCGACGAGTAAAAATTATCATCATTTTTTCCCTAAAAGTTTTTTGGGGAAATCAACTCCCAACTGCAATAGCATAGTTAATATTACTCTGGTGAGTGATAGTTTGAAAAAAAAACTAATTGGATCAAAAGGACCTTCAAATCTAATAGATAATTTTGAGACGGAGAACAATCAATTAGAAAAAACTCTCAAGACACATTTGATTGATCTACGAGGATTTGGTATTCATAGTAATGATTACAATGTTTTCTTGAGTGCTAGATCTCAGCGGATGTATGAAGAGCTTAAATCCAGAATAGATCTGACGAGAAATGAACCTGTTCAAGATAAGATACATGAGATAATTCGTTCTGGAGAGAGCGAGACAGTTGAATTCAAGTCAACCATGCGCTATGATCTTCGCCAAAAAAAAGTGAATAAAATACTTGAATATGTTATTGCGAAAACAATAGCTGCATTTCTCAATAGCGAGGGAGGAGATTTATTTATTGGTGTTGATGATCGCCAAAATGCGCTGGGTCTATTAGACGATTTCAGTACTCTGAAAGATAAATGTAAAGATGGCTTTGAGAGACACTTGATTGGTGTAATCAACAAGTACATAGGAAAAAATTTCGCAACTAACATAAAAATCACATTCCCAAAATACGATGATGTTCAGATCTGTCGGATTAAGATTTCAAAGAGTAGTTCACCAGTATTTATTACTTTTCAGGGAGATCAAGATTTTTTTGTTCGTTTAGGATGCACATCTCAGCCATTCACTCACGAAGAAGCCTCCAAGTATCAGAAAAAACGCTTTCCATATTAATAAAAACTCAATTATTTCAATGCTATATATTTTGGGTTATCTCTCTTTATCAGTCACTGATTAATTGTGCTATTAGTTTTAATTTGATTCCGAGTACTCATATTTACCCACGTATTCATTGTCTATAAGCCCTTAATATTCACGACGATTGAGTTTAAAATTAATTTCACCAAAACTGAATCTTTTTTCCGAGGATCTAGTT
>JAPOTS010000117.1 GCA_026709065.1 Bacteroidota bacterium | reverse complement strand
TATGCGAGTAGGTGGTCATGCCATGACTGGCCACTAGATCTGAAAACGTACTTCCGCCGTCTGTGGACACTTCAATTTTGTACCCAGTGATCGTCCCGCATTTGTTGGTCGTGGGAGCGGTCCACGCGAGATTGATGGTGCTTGCGCCATCTGCTGTAGCGGTGAGCCCCGTCGGGGCAGATGGTGCAGATACTGTCCCTGTGCTCGCATATGCTTCGTCTGATAAATGAGAATTACCTATACTACCGTTGGTTTGAACTCTGAAACCATAACACGTTCCAGTTTCTAATAGATTAACAGTGTGAGACCATCGATCGGTTCCGGTAGGAACTAGTAAGGTACCCTGCCGTTGCCAAGTATTTCCATCGTTAGTGGTGATATAAACTTGTAGTGCAGAAAAAAAATGTCCAGCGGGGGGATCTGCAGAAACGTCGATAGTAGTGGAAGATCTTCTACTTGCACTTACATTGGTGAAAAGATTGGTACTCGATTGAGCGACTGCAGTCCCGCTCACCACCGCTGAAGGCTGACTTTCAGCATTGAGGGCATCCATCGCAATGACCCTGTACTGAAAGGTGGCTCCAGGGGTAAGCAGATTACTAATGTGAGTGTAACCATATTGAGTCAGGTTATCCGCCAAAACCGACCAATTGGACCCACTGTCAGTAGACCACTCAACCCTCCACCTAGCACCAGCCCCTTCCCAGTCGATATCAAACCATAGATATCCTTGAACGGTGAGACTGACTCCCGTTGGTGGTTCAGGGGCAGCTGAGGTGGATGCCTCTGGATTGAAGTTTCGTGTAGATAGTGGAAATGGCCCTGCTGAGTCCTTCCTTGGATTCGTTAATGCGGTACCATGAAGCACAGAATCGGTGCTTGCAACCGCAGAATGGACCGGCTCATTTAAAAAATGGGGGGGGGGTATTTCGACTAATAAAGAATCACTCCCAGCGTTGGGGATCAGGAACGCGAACAAAAAGAAAGTAATGGGCATTGCTTACGGCAAATGATGGCGATTTAACATGAGATCCTTTTCGGGGTTCCAGATCCACCTCATTGATCTTAATTGCGGTTTGAGAACATAAGATTCTCTCTTCCGATCAAAACCCCTTTCAAAGTAAGATGAATCGTTATATTTTTCTGTTCAAGAGGTAATTATGCTTGTTTATACAAACATATCTGTTTGGGATACACGTCAACCATTGATTTAAGTTTTTCTATCCACAAAAGTCTCATCTATCTTCACACCTTCTCAAAATTTTGGTGACATTCGGTCCTTCTGATAATTGCTCTAAATCTTTGAGATGAGTTTTTTCTCACATCAATTTCACATCGGAAGTGACTCATTTTGAGTATCAAACTTACAGTTTCAATTTGATTTAAAGCAATTGGTAATTATGTTAACGTCTATGCGGGGCTTTGGTCATGCCGGGGGGCAAAACTAAAGGAATTCTTTCCCATCTGAAGGTAAATCTTCGCCTGCCCTTAGGTAGAACATTAAGGGCTCACCAATTTTATAACCAATATTTCAATTGGCTTCTGAGGGCCTCATGGTGGGCTTCCAGTGGCTGAACACGGATCGGCTTTTCTTCCAAGAGTGTGAGTTTATCAACAGGCTCTGGGGAAAATCCGAGAGCTTGTTTAATCGTTCCTGGGAATTTTGCTGGATGGGCAGTTGCCGCTACAATTACAGGATATTGACTACCTTGAACCGCATCTAATCCGACAGCAGTATGGGGATCGGCAATGTATCCAGTTTCTGAATAAATCGTTTGGATTGATTTCAGTGTCCTACTATCGGAGCATGAATGACCTTGAATCAAGATTCTCAACTCATTTACATCTAATAAAGATTTTAACCTCTCAAAATTGCTTGGCCTCCCTACATCCATTGCATTAGATAATGTTTGGATTGAATCATCAGATGGATCCGCTCCCCCACACAAAAATCGTGGAAACCCATCATTTAGATTGTGAGCAGCGATGAATTTTCTCACAGGCAACCCAGATAAATAAGCAAGTACAGCTGCTGTCAAGTTGCCCAAGTTTCCACTTGGGACACAAACATCGGCTAGCCCCCATGGGGTTTTTGAAAAAGCCCAAAAATAATACAACATCTGAGGTAATAGACGGCCGACATTGATTGAGTTGGCTGATGAAAGCCGCAACCCAGATGGGGATGTAAGAAGTTGCTTCACCATCGCCTGACAATCATCAAATGTTCCTTCAACCGCAAATGCGCGAACCCCTTTACGACGAACAATCAGTTGTCTTTCCTGAATCGGACTGACCTGCTCCTTTGGATAGAGCACTGCTACACGCAAATTGGGAAGGTTGGAGAATCCATCTGCCACAGCACTCCCTGTATCTCCCGATGTGGCAACTAGAATTGTCAATGGATCATCTTTCACAAAATAATTCATGAATCGCGCCATTGTACGAGCCCCAAAATCCTTAAATGACAACGTCGGCCCATGAAATAGTTCAAGAACCCATGCATCTCCAACCTTAACTAGAGATACTGGAAAATTGAGTGCTTGCGCTAATAAGGATGCTAACTCATCAGGTTTGATATGATCAGACACCCAAGGCAATAAGATTTCCGTGGCCATCTCAGAGAAGCTACTCGCATTCTTCCACACAGTTGGATGAACCTCTGGAATAGACTTAGGAATATATAGTCCACCATCTGGGGCCAATCCGTTAATCAACGCCAGAGGAAAACTTACAGTTTGAGATGCATCACGTGTACTCACATACCACATCACAGCGACTCTATTTCTTTAACGCCGTCCATATCGGCCATTGTAATGATTCCTTTCGCACCTTCCCCCGCTGCGGCTACCATGGCATCAAGAATCTTAGATGTAGACTTAAAATCCTTGGAAATTCCAAACATTGCCGGTCCCGATCCAGTTAACGCAACAGCACATGCACCAGCTTCTAAGCCCGCTTCTCGGATGTCTTGATAATGAGGAACAAGACTTGCACGCGCAGGCTCAACAATGCGATCCCGCATCATATATGGCGCAACTGCTTCATAGTTACCAGTCACTAGTGCATGTAGCATAAATACCAAATCACTTGCATTATGAATCGCATCGGTTCTGTTGATAGCAGACGGGAGAATCGTTCTAGCATCAGCAGTTAATATTGATTGTTTGGGTAACACTATGGCGATATGTAAATCCTCGGAGAGATTGACGCGACGATAATCTAAGGGATTCACAGGTGATGTGAGTATTAGTCCCCCGAATAATGAAGGGAGCGCATTGTCTCCATGAAGAACCCCTCCACTGGCAAGTCGTTCGGCTTCAAGAACCGCATACGTCAATTCCTCCTTCTTAAATGGCTTACCTAATAGTAGATTGGTTGCCCATGCACCTGCTGAGGCGCTGGCTGCGGATCCTCCAATTCCAGAGCCAATTGGAATTCCTTTCTTTATTTTCAAATGGATGCCTCGTTTATCCCCAGCCTTGGTCATCACGAGATGCGATGCACAGCCCGCAGTATTTTCTTCAGGCTTCGTAGGAATTTTAGCCGATGAGGTAATTGATATTCCTGGAGTAGATGAAAATCTAGCCTCAATGGTATCTCCGACCCCTTTAAGACATAAACCCAAAGTGTCAAATCCTGGTCCTAAGTTGGATAAGGACGCTGGACCAAGTACTTTTATCGTTTGATGATCTGAATTACTCAACGGTCAATTGCTCGCTATTGATTGCTAAGAAAAACGAAGTGCTATTTGACGTTCACGACGCTTGAAGATTGTATTTAACTTTCAATTGCCTTAAAATCTTCAATGTTTGTTCTGGAAGTATATCCTCTTGCCTTAGTAACCGATTCAAATCCCTAGGACGATCGACATCGTACCATTGAGGGAGTTGTACTACATGAGCATCAGATTGATAGGCTCTGTGTAGTGTTTTTTCATAGACATCGGATCGACTATAAATGATTCCCTCAAAGAAGTTGTTAATCACTGGATTCATTCCAAGAAGATAATATCCCCCATCTTCGGTTGGACCAATTGAGATTGCAGGCGGCTTTGATACAGCATTGAATGCTTCTTGAATATATTGAACCGGAAGTGTTGGATGATCAGTTCCTATAATGACGATTTGGTGATATCCCTCGGCAGCAGTCTCTGAAAAAGCATGTTGCATTCGCTGGCCTAATCCATCACCGACTTGCTGTTTCATGACTGCCTCATTCAAAGGGATATTTGAATGTACTGTGTCAGTCATGTACAGGCGGACAGATACATTGAGATTAGAATACTGTTTGAGACTATCAAACAAAAATGCACGATATACATCAGCGGCTTCTTTGGGAGTCAACAAACTCGTTAATCTTGATTTGACCTGCCCAGCAATGGGAGGACGGGCAAATACAATCAATGCCTTACCGGTCATGCTTACGTCTGCCGCGCATTCTCTGAACAACCTTCGTAATACCGTCCACGGTACATTGAATCTCTGCGCTTGATGTTGATCGTCCAAGTGATAACCTTAGTGATGCTCGGGCCGTATCTTCATGAAGTCCAAGTCCTAAGAGCACATGACTCGGTACTATTGCACCGCTGGTGCAGGCAGAACCTGCAGATGTATAAATACCCTCAATATCAAGGTTTAGAAGTAGCATTTCACCATCAAAGGGGACATCATCAACTGGTTTGAAAGCCACATTCAATATGTGGGGTGCGGCGCGAGAAGGTGTGTTAATTATAATCTGATCTCCCATCTTTGAACGAAGTTGATCTGAGAGTTCCTCTCTAAGTGAAGAAATGCGTTGGGACACTCCATCACGACGATTAACAATCATCTCCAGTGCAGCTGCCATTCCTACCACGGCGGCAACATTTTCTGTACCACCACGCCTCTCTCTCTCTTGCGGCCCACCCAAGATCTGAGGGGTGAGATCAATGCCCTCTTTAACATATAAGATTCCGATTCCTTTCGGACCATATATCTTATGCCCAGAAATGGAAATCATATCAGCACCTATCGCATGGGGGGTTAACGGAAGCCAAGCGGTTGCTTGAGCGGCATCAGTATGAAGTAAAATACCCTGATCAGTACAAATTTCTGAAATTTGTTTGAGATCCGTCATTGCACCCGTTTCATTGTTGACGTACATCAAAGAAATCAAACGTGTATCCGATCGAATAGACTCACGGATCTGACTGGCTTCCACTGCCCCCGTCAATGGATCTGCTTCAAGCAAAGTCACAGGCACGCCTTGTGAGGCTAATTGATTTGCAGGTTCAAGAATTGCTTTATGCTCAATCTTTGACGTAATGAAATGGTCATCACTCCCCAAAATATTCAATGCTAAGTTATTGGCTTCGGTCGCTCCGCTTGTGAAAATGATCTGCTCAGGTTTTGCCTCAAAATGTCCTGCGATTCTGTCTCGGCTGTCTTCAACTGCGCCTTTTGCCATCCGGCCAAGTTGATGAACAGAGGATGGATTTCCAAAATGATCCCTGAGATACGGAAGCATTGCCTCAAATACAGTGGGCGCTATCGGAGTAGTCGCCGCGTGATCCATGTAGATAGACTGATTCGTCTGGGGTTTAGCTCCCGTGTGTAAAGTGTTCATGACCTACTGACTCACACCTTCAATAATTCAACCGTGGTTGTGGGATTCATAAATATAATGAGACTGTTGAAAGTAATGTAAGCCTCTTCACAAGTGCATATATGCACTTCATCATGCGACTGATATAACCACACAATATCTCATTGGTTAGTCTCTTAGATATCATGTTATCACTTAGAGACCTTGAGACGTTCGTTAATTTAACAAGGTAAATCTTGAATAATTATGTGGAGCTAAGCGGAGTCGAACCGCTGACCTCCTGAGTGCGATTCAGGCGCTCTACCAACTGAGCTATAGCCCCTTCCCTGTATTGAACCATTGTGAAACACTTCTGCTCCCCACTTGAATGGATATAGAGATTTTCTCCACCATTGATAAATGTGATTCATAATTCTAAGAATTCAAACATTTCTGAATAAAAATCGTTGAAAGAACTTATTTACCCATAGAAACCCCATCCTAATGAGCTCAACCCTTCAGACAAAAAAACACGATTATTTTGGAACCCGCGCCTCTTTTCAAGCTCCTGACGGTCAAGCGTGGATGTATCGATTAGATTCTCTGGATGTTGACGGGTATTATTTAACGAAGCTCCCCTACTCCATACGTGTCATGTTGGAAGCCGTGCTTCGCGGCTGTGATGGGTTCACTGTGACTCCTGAAAATGTAGAACAACTCGCGCAATATGATCCAAAATCTCCTCTTCGTGCGGAGATTCCATTCTCACCTGCGCGGGTCTTATTACAGGATTTTACTGGAGTACCTGCCGTTGTTGACCTTGCTGCTATGCGAAGCGCAATGGCGCGTGCTGGAGGGGATCCATCTAGGATAAATCCTCGAGTGCCCGTCCATTTAATTATTGATCATAGTGTTCAGGTTGACTACTTTGGCATTCCAGAGGCATTGCAATTAAACTCCGATCATGAATTTAGGCGTAACCGGGAGAGATATGAATTTCTACGATGGGGACAACAGGCATTTGATAATTTTTATGTCGTTCCTCCTGCCAGTGGTATCTGTCATCAGGTGAACTTAGAGTATGTTGCCCGATGCGTGTGGACACGTAAAGAAAATGACGATGTGATCGCCTTCCCTGATTCACTGGTTGGTACTGATTCACATACCACAATGATTAATGGGCTCGGAGTCATGGGTTGGGGTGTTGGAGGTATTGAAGCGGAAGCTGTCATGTTAGGACAACCGATCTATATGCTGATGCCTGAAGTCATCGGCTTTAGACTCACTGGTGCACTCCCTGATGGGGCTACTGCAACCGATATGGTGTTAACTGTTACGCAAATGCTTCGCTCTTATGGAGTGGTAGGGCGATTTGTAGAGTTCTTTGGACCTGGAATACAGGCACTTTCGGTTCCAGATCGCGCCACAATCAGTAATATGTCTCCCGAATACGGAGCCACCATGGGGTTTTTCCCCATTGACGAAATCACCATAAATTTTCTGAGACGTACCGGTCGTGATGAGAATCTGATTCAGCTCGTAGAGTATTACACCAAAGAGCAAGGACTTTTTCTGACTCCCGATTCCCCTGAACCTGAATACTTGGATGTTCTTTCTCTTGATTTGGGAGATGTCGTTCCAAGCGTTGCTGGGCCCAAAAGGCCACAGGACCGAATTCCCGTTCCAGAATTAGGCCAATCTTTCCGCACATCGTACAGTGCTCCCGCTGGACCTCAAGGATTCGGCCGTCAACAATCTGATCTCAACCTAAGCGTTGAGTCTGATGATCTTGATGATCCACTGCGCAACGCAGATGTAGTCATCGCTGCTATTACAAGTTGCACCAATACAAGTAATCCCAGCGTGATGATCGGAGCTGGGCTTGTAGCAAAGAAAGCTGTTGAGCATGGTCTTAAAGTTGCGTCCTACGTAAAAACAAGTCTTGCTCCTGGATCTAGGGTGGTCACCGAATACCTCCAAAAGGCAAACCTGATGCCTTATCTCGCACAATTAGGTTTTGACCTAGTTGGTTATGGGTGCACAACCTGCATTGGTAATTCTGGCCCCCTCCCTGAAGCTGTGAGGAGTTCAATACAAAAAGGGGATCTCGTTGTCGCAGGGGTCCTGAGTGGCAACCGAAATTTTGAAGGTCGTATTCATGCACAGGTTCAGGCAAACTACCTTGCATCCCCCCCGCTTGTAGTCGCTTATGCTCTGGCCGGAACCGTAGATATTAATTTATCAACAGACCCCATTGGACAAGATCTTGTTGGTCAGGATGTGTATTTACGTGACATATGGCCGACAGCAGAGGAAATTACAGAACTCGTTGAAAGCACCATTACACCCGATCTCTTTCTCGAGGAATATGGGGGGATTGAAACCTCAAATGAAACATGGAACAATATTAAGATTCCTAGCGGTTCAATCTATGAATGGAATTCTGAGTCCACCTACATTCAAGAACCACCATTCTTTGTTGGACTCACCCGCGAGCCGTCCGATGTTGCTCCCATTGAAAATGCTCGCGTCCTCGCAAAATTGGGAGATTCAACGACGACTGACCATATCTCTCCCGCTGGTGCAATTCCGCGAGAATCACCTGCAGGTGTTTATCTGACCGAACATGATGTACTCTTGCGAGATTTTAATTCGTTTGGTGCTCGCCGCGGTAATCACGAAGTGATGATGCGGGGCACTTTTGCCAATATTCGAATCAAAAACAAACTCGTTCCTGACACCGAAGGAGGTATTACAAAGTGTTTTGTAAATAATGCTGAGGTAATGCCGATTTATGACGCTGCAATGCATTATCGTCAATCTGGAGTTCCTCTCATTGTCATTGGAGGCAAAGATTATGGAATGGGATCTAGCCGAGACTGGGCTGCTAAGGGAACGATTCTTTTGGGAGTCCGTGCTGTCATATCGCAAAGTTTTGAGCGCATCCATCGCTCCAATTTGATTGGAATGGGCGTACTTCCTCTGGAATTTATGCCAAATCAAACACCAGATTCATTGGGGCTGAATGGAACTGAAGCCTACACGATCACGATTCCTGAATTTGCTGGCACGGTAGTTGAAGTGTTGGCCGTTGGTGATGACGGAAAGAAAACTCATTTTGAAACACAGTCACGTTTAGATACCCCCGTTGAGGTAGAGTATTATCGTAATGGTGGCATTCTCCATTACGTGTTACGTGAGTTTTTATCAGAAGAATAACCTCCGCCGCCTGGAGTTTCAATGCGCAGTCGGTCTCCTGGATTGACTTCCCGTGTAAACTGTCCTGATAAGGAGACTTCTTGTCCCTCATCGGTGATTAATGTATTCTTACCCCTTTGACCCGAAGATCCCCCATTGAGTCCCCATGGGGCTAATTTACGGCGTTCACTTAGCACCGTGACAGTTGCTTTCTCCATGAATTGATACTCTCGTATCAACCCATCTCCACCCCGAAACTTTCCATCTCCTCCACTACCATTAATGAGTGCATACTCTGTCACCTGAAATGGAAACTGCATTTCTAATGCTTCAATCGGGGTGTTGCGTGTATTACTCATGTGGACATGAACACCACTGAGGCCATGTTGATCAGGTGCGGCTCCCATGCCTCCGCCAAGCGTTTCATAATAGGTGTACGCTGTTCCATCGGCTGTCTTTCCACCAATTGTTATATTATTCATTGTTCCCTGACTAGCGGCGGGAATCTCATCGACTAAAGCCTTTGCCATTGCTCCAAGAACTGTATCGGTGATTCGCTGTGAGGTCTCCACATTTCCCGATGCAACCGCGGCAGGCCAAGACGCATTCACCAGTGAATCTTTAGGGGCGGTTACGCTAATAGGATGAAAACAGCCCGAATTAACTGGAATTTCTTCTTTGATTAGACACAATACAACATAATAGCACGCTGATATAGTGACCGCTAATACAGTATTGAGTGGAGCATTGAGCGTTGGATCGGTTCCTTCAAAATCAAAGTTGATATTACTCCCATCAATTTCAACGGATACGCAAATTGTAGCCATCTTGGTATCAGTCAACTCCAGTTGGTCTTGGTAGTGATAGGTACCATCAGGCCAAGTTTCAATTGTGGATCGGACGATTCGCTCACTATATTGCTGAAGATACGTTGCATAACTACAGACTTCATCTTTCCCATGATTTAACAGTAGTTGAGAAAGCCGCTGTTGCCCGACTGAGTGTGCAGCACATTGAGCAGCTAAATCGCCTTTCCTTTCATTTGGTGTCCGCACATTGGCTAAAATCATCCACATTATGCTTTCATTAAGCCCCCCTGCCTCATAGAGCTTGACTGGTGGAATAACGATACCCTCCTGAAAAATCTCTGATGATAGTGGCAGTGATCCAGGGCTCATGCCACCGACATCGGCATGATGCGCTCGACTGGCAACAAAAAATAAAATCTCTTGACCGTCAAACACTGGTGAGAGCATTGTAATATCTGGTAAATGATTGCCCCCACTAAATGGATCATTCAAGATCACGACATCTCCTGCCTGCCACTCTGAAAAGGCATTGAGCGCCGATGCACAACTCGCAGGAATCGCCCCTAAATGAACTGGAATATGGGCCGCCTGAGCAATCATATTTCCTTGACTATCAAAGACTGCACACGAAAAATCAAGGCGTTCTTTGATGTTCGGAGAATAAGCTGTACGACGAAGTGTCACCCCCATTTCTTCGGCGATGCCTACAAAGCGATGCCGATAGATTTCTACCAGAATTGGATCAACTATCATCATCTTGATGAAATTTCAGATGAAGATTTTGCCACTGATCTACACGCGCTGTCCAGTTCGGTGTGACCAATAGCGTTGAGTCGTATTGAACGACCAGTGCAGGCCCCGAGAAACTAGACCCAAAGGTTAACTGATCACGGGCAATTAAAGGAATCTTGATTGGTTGATCTTCTTTAAAACATACGGAAGTACTTGGGCAATCGGACAGTTTAAACGATGAGTTCCGTTGCCCTTGAATCGTAGGATATCGAATTTTTTGCGGAAGTCTGGCACTCAAGCGTACGGCAACCGACTCAACGGGTAGTTCTTCATCGGAATATCCATATCTCTGATGATGGGCAATATGAAATCCCTTAACTGCAGTCTGAATACCTTCAATGTTTACTGGGAGTGTTAATGGAATCCTCAGATCATAACTCTGCCCCTGATAGCGTAAATCAAGATTGCAGTCTATCAGAGGAGCACTTGAATCTGATGATAACCGAGAAACAACGATTGATTTCAACTGATCAATCGTTTCTAATAATTGCTGAGGTGTCGCAACTAAGGCGGTGATTGTGGACAAATATGCTTGAGATGCCTCAGTGGAAAGATCGGCTGTTAATAACCCGAGTGCACTCAATACCCCAGGATGTCGTGGAATCAGTATTTTTTTGATGTGAAGAGATTGGGCAATTTCGCAGGCATGGAGTGGTCCTGCCCCTCCAAATGGGACTAATACAAATGATCGAGGATCATAACCGCGCTCAATTGATACGTGTCTGAGGGCTCGTTCCATGGTTGCATTGGCGATTCTTACAATTCCAAGTGCAGTGTCGTTAACAGAAAGCTCCAGTTTATCTGCAATTCGCTCAATTGCTCTGCGGGCGAGGGCTTTATTTAGGGTCCTTGTTGGCTTTCTACTACGAACATCCGTCTGAGTCAAACGTCCAAGAACAAGATTTGCATCTGTGACGGTGGGGATTTGCCCTCCTTGCCCATAGCATACAGGCCCTGGCATTGCCCCTGAGCTTTGTGGGCCTACACGCAAGATTCCTCCTGTATCAACTTGGGCGAGGCTACCGCCCCCTGCACCGACTGTATGAATCTCGGTCGTTGGCAACCCTAATGGCATATCGCCTATCTTGCTCTCGGTGGTCTGACGAATTTTCCCTGGGCACAAAGACACATCTGTGCTTGTTCCTCCCATATCAAGGGCCAGGATCTGGGGGGTGGTCGTTTTAAGTGCTTGTTGCGACACAGAGAAAGCACCGATTACCCCTGCTGCGGGCCCACTCAAAACAAGACGCGCTGCTTCCAATGAAGCCTGCTCTGAACTTAATGTTCCTCCATGAGATTGCATGACATACAACCGCTTACCGTTTAGCTTTTCTTTTAGACGAGTGAGGTAATTCATCACCAAAGGGCGAACATAGGCATTAATGACCGTCGTTGATGTCCGCTCATATTCTCTATACTCTGGAAGAAGGTCCACGCTGAGTGTCACGGGTAAATCGGGAACTGCTTTTTTGAGAAATTCTGCTATATGATACTCATGGCATGGATTGAGGAATGAAAAGAAGAAGCAAACCGCCACGCTTTCAATACTATTTTGTTCCAGGGAGTGAACTAATTCTGCGAATGAATGAGTGTCTATTGGATGTTGAATTTCTCCAAGATGATTGACTCGTTCATTGATTTCAAATCGTAATGAACGTGGCGCTAATGGTGGGCTTTTTGATTGAGAGAATTTATAAAGTTGAGGTCGGGCCTGTCGTCCGATTTCTAAGACATCTGCAAAACCCCGTGTTGTGATGAGAGCTGTTTTAGCACCCCTCCGTTCAAGGAGTGCATTGGTTGCGATCGTAGTTCCATGCCTAATGGATGTATGATGATCTACGGAGAGTAATTCAAGTCCTTGAAGGATCGCATGACTCTGATCATCAGTAGATGTAGGAATTTTGATGATCTTTATGTCTAGTCCATTAGTAAAGACAAAATCTGTAAATGTCCCTCCTACATCAATTCCTATACAGCTATGACGATTATTCATCCTATGGGTTGGTAGATCTCATTTCAAGCAAAATGACTATCATTATGGAATACTACAATCTTATAGATATCGAACTGTAATGCTTCTGACCAGAATATTTGATTTACATGCGGAATGATTTGCATGATAATCAATTCTACGAGATTAAATTTTGGCCCTATCATAAAAAATACCATATACTCACAGATTTTCTATAGATTGTGCCCGTCATAAATAGGATCCTCAGAGAATTATTCCAATAATGAACAGCATTGTTAATGATATTATTAGAACAATAGGTATGCTTATGAGTTTGAATTTTGAATTCCTGATTATATGTTCTCACTGATTCCATGTCTTGAATCAGTCATATAATTACTAAAACTATGCAGGCTTTTGCAATTGCTCCCTATTGTTTAGATTTTGTGTATTCTTTACGAACCGTATACAAATGAGAATTTCAAATATTGAGATACAAAATTTCAGATCAATTCGTCATTTAAGGCTTGATTTTGGAAAGACAACCATTTTGATAGGGCCGAATAATGCAGGAAAAACAGCTATTCTTGATGCAATTCGGGTTGCTTTACCGAACTCAAAAGAACAGAAACGAAAAAATATATCCGTGCAAGATATTCATCTTTACGAGAATATATCAAATCCTAGAACTTCTGAAGGTACTCGTATTACCATTAATTGCAGAGCAGAAGATCTGGCGATTGAGGATCTTGACGAAATTATTCAATATACTCTATACACAAACAGTCAATTTGTCAATCTTGAAACCAGATACAGCTGGAACAGTGAAAGCGACATTTTTGAACTGCGTAGGCACTTCCTTAACTCCAAAGGTGAGCCGCTTTTAAGGGACAGTCAATCAAATTTGAATCGATTTCAACAATACCTGCCAATCTTCTATCTTGGAGCTCTCCGAACCGTCAAGGATGAATTTTCGCCACGATCCTCTCAATTTTGGAGGCAGATGCTGAAAAGAGTTACAATCCCACAAAAAACTGAAACTCAAATACTTAAGGTACCAAAGAGCTCAATGAACAGATATTGAAATCTGATCCATATCTTGAACGCGTTACTGATACTCTTAGAGGAGCAACAGATATTGCTATTAGGAATCAGAGCGGCGGAGATGTAGGCTTACAAACACTGCCTACAAATATATCGGATATTCTACATAAGATTCAGATAATCTTACGTAATGAATCAACTACTCCTTGGCTCCCTATTCAAAATCAAGGAGAGGGCATGCAAAGCCTTTTGATTGTATTCCTTTTTCAGGTATTCATTGAATGTTTACTAAGCGAATTATACGCCAGTGGACATGAACCTATTCTTCTTCTTGAAGAACCAGAAAAGCATCTCCACCCTCATGCTACTCGCATGTTATGGACATACATTCAAAAATTACCAGGGCAGAAAATAATCACTACGCATTCCCCCTATTTTATTCAAAGTGTCCCATTTCGTGATCTTCGCCTCATTAAATTCACAACAAATGGTACTGAAGTTCATTCACTGGAAAAACGTTTTTCAGTTACAATCCCACCATGTGATGGACTTGATCAAATTACTACTCCGACCGAAAATAAGATTCGTTATGATTCTACCCTAGAAACTCTTACTATCGTTGGGAATCTTAATAAAAAAATGTATCGTAAGCTGTTAAAGTGCTATGGCGAACACAAAGATAGACGCATAGCTGAACAATCACTCTCTGATCTTAGAGATCGTGCATCTTTATATATCTCAGAGGATGATCTACGTGGTTTAGAAACCAATGCACAACGTATGAGAGGCGAAATATTTTTCGCAGATGGTTGGCTGATTGTTGAGGGACAAAGTGATTTTTTGATTGTGTATGCAGTAGTGCAATCTCTAAATAAAGATCTTGATCAACACGGAATATCGATCATTGATGCAAAGAATAATGGTAGTCCTCACTCTTTTGTCCGTTTGGCCCGGGCACTGAGTATTCCCTGGCAATCTGTATTTGATGGCGATAATGCTGGAAGAGGCTACATTCATAAAATCAAAAATCTTGGGTATACTCCCGCTCAGATTATAGATCAGTGTCACTCACATCAAGCTGGATGCTTAGAAGATCAATTAATTTCAGATGGATTTCATGATGATCTTTGTGAAATACTGAAAAATTTAGGAGTTCGAGATGCTGAAACGTTGAGCAATGCAGAAATTGTTGAGAAATTAAAGGATAATAAAAGTGACTACTCACCAATTTTAGCACAGAAAATTCGCAGTAACTTGACCATTGCTGACAATCAACTCATAGCATTTCAGACTGCCATCAGAAAACTTTGCCCTTAATGTTATGAACTCTAAACTGCAATCATCATTATGTGAGTTGACCGATATTCAACGTCAAGCTGTTGCTTGGGATAAAGGTCCTCTCATTGTACTTGCTGGACCAGGATCTGGGAAAACCCGTGTCCTGACTTGCAGAATAGCGCGTCTGCTGGATGAGTCGAGAGATCAGAGATTTCGCATCTTAGCCCTTACATTTACCAATAAGGCCGCAGATGAAATGAGTGACCGAGTGAGTTCATTTGTCCCCGAGCTCACTGATCGGGTCTATATCTCTACATTTCACAGTTTTTGTTCTAAGATCCTACGTCAGCATGGAGTTCATTTAGGAATTAAACCAAATTTCAGAATTTATTCACGAAAGGAAGACCGAACTGCATTACTGAAAAGCGCAATTGGTCATGACCATGAATTAGCGAAATATGGAACGAGATTTTTTCTGCCACAGATTGACCGGCTTAAACAGAAGTTATTTGATGCCACAAAATCTGATGTAATTCCATCAGCATTGGAAAATCAATCTTTGCACATTACTCCAGTACTCCTGAAAGCTTATCGCCTGTATGAAGATGAACTTCGTAGGTCCAATGCATTAGATTTTCATTCCCTTATACTTGAAGCATTCAAGTTATTTGAGCACCCGGTTTTTGTTAAGCATTATCAATCTGTTTATAGGTATTGGTTGATTGACGAATTTCAAGATACCAATGATCCGCAGTATAAGCTGTTAAAGCGTATGGCATCAAACAATTTTCAACAAATTTTTGCTGTTGCCGACGACGATCAAACGATATATGAGTGGAACGGAGCAAGCATTCATAGAATTAACGATATGGCTTCTGACTTTTCAAGTGAAATCATCCAACTTCCCACAAACTTCCGCTGCCCTCCCGCTATCGTTGAAGTAGCAAACCAGTTAATGGTCTACAATACCAATCACTTGCCTAATAAGCGTCCAGCCATTCCCTCACAAACACACCAATACAACGGCATAGATCCTATTCAAATTCGAGTGTTTCCCACCGATAAAGAAGAAATTGCTGGTATTTCTGAAGAAATCGGCAATTTGAATGAAATAGAACGTAGCCAAACCGCAGTACTCGCCAGAAATAGATCACTCCTTCAATCAATTCATGAAACCCTTACAATGCGTGGGATTCCATCTTCAATACAACTGCGGAGAGATGATTTTATATCTCCAAAAATGAGATGGATGATCGCTTGTCTGAGACAGATTGACAGACCGCTTGATGTACATAATATGGCCGCATTGATCAGTCTCTTTGAGCACTTTGCCCCTACATCACAAAATATTGACGATATCATTTCAATTTCTGAATCTCAAAGTGCATCTTAACTTTCAACATGAATTAATTTCGTAAAAGATGCACAGCTTTCTTCTCAAACTACTAATGCTATCAAGATATTATCAGATCTAAGCAATGGATTACTTAAACTTAAATTAGTGATCAACAGATTGATTGAACTGTTTGAATCTGAAAACGACGACTTGGATTTACAAGAAGACTTATCTAGCTGGTTCAATCTTTATCATAAGGCTCATCATCAATTCAACGACACATCACTCGCTCAATTTCTACAGGAGTTGGATCTACGATCCAAAGTTCCATCTCCACAATCCCACTCTGTGTGTCTGACAACAATTCACGGTGTAAAAGGTCAAGAATTTGATATCGTTTATCTGATAGGCTTGGTTGACGAGATTCTTCCTTCATGGCACAGCATTCATAAAAATAATGCAGGTAAAGCTCTTGAAGAAGAGCGTCGCGCGTGTTTTGTAGCCATCACTCGCACAAAAAACGACTCATTCTATCACGCTCCGAAAAATACAAGAATTGCGAAAAATCCCCTTCAAAATTTCTTGTGGAAATGGGTTTGGATGTCACTGAAGTGTTTATTGACTATAACCACACTACCACTTCATGAATTTTAACATGACAAATGTTCTGGCAAGCTACACTAAGGGCAGTGATCGTATATCCTCGTCCCTCAGGCGTACTTTAAAACTCAGGATATTTAACGGTAACATATCTCATATTCTGTAATTGAGATAATCAATATATGGTTCAGTTTAACAATATTACCAAGAGTTCACTGATTTGTATTCCTGGCAATTTTTAAAGAATGCCATTTATTGGATCAATGTAGAAAGTGATAGTAAAATTTGAAGTATCTCCAATCAAGAATTTCTAGGTGAAGTTACCCCTTAAATTTCCCAATATTGGGTTTTTGTACCTTTCTACCCATTTACTTTAATTTCCCTCATTTTGGGTCTGATTTCCGCTTTCCTTAAAAAGCCACTGATTCCATCTCCTGAATCAGTCATATAATCATCTGAAACTATGCAGACTCTGCAAAACCTATGAGTTTTAGTCAAAATGTACCCTGTCATCCGAGAGCATTTCTTTTAATTGGACAAGAAACCTGCATAAGGTTCTATGTATACTGATTCAAAGAGCCACCTCTATGATTCCTCCTACATATAAGTCGGAGGAGCTTCACTACGTATATGAAATCTTTGTGTCGCACCTATACACATTCTGCGTATTATCAGCAATGAACATCGTATAACAGAACGTGTATAGCTTTTGTAGATGCTTGCAATTATTTAGGGAATTATATACGGGAATCCATTCAACTACGTAAGTGACTTTCATGACAAGATTCCAAGTAGATCAACTTATAGAAACACATTCAATCCATTAATAGAGGTTTGACGAGACTCGTAAATACAGGCCCATTCCGTTGGGATCAATGGGGGAGTTACGGGGGGAAGTGTTTCCTTGTCGGAGTCGTTCCTGAATATGTGCTCTACGAACGACATCAAACATGTTGTTGATTCCAAGAGTGATTTTCCATGAGTCATTGGGAGCATATCCGAGTTCAGCATCTACAATCAAGGAACTCGGGAATTCCTCTAGGACATCTATTCCATCGGCGCGACAGGTAGAATTTCCGTAGCGGCACTGCTGCCAACTGGCAAGCCAGTTCACACGTAGCAGTCCAGACCACTGGTTCGCGATATGTCTGTAGGTCATTACAACGCGATGTCTTGGATTCAGGCGTTCAAGTTCTAGTCGTCTCTGTCGGGTCAGCAAACTGAGGGTGAGCGGGGATGAAAGAGATTCACCCAGAAAACTGGCGATCTCTCGGGGAGGTGTAAAATGAGTCAACTTCGTAGCTGTCCAGTTCCATGCAATGCTTCCAAAAGAAGCATGTGTACGGCTCCACTCATGATCTGCTGCCAGTAAAATATCCAATCCATTGGTACGCGTACTGAAATCATTGGAATAAAATCGGACTTCTCTGATGTTGGTAATACCTCCAAATAAATTCCTTGAATCTATTATCTGTACGACTTCATCTGTAATGGGGATATTGCCCGTCAGAGACAGTCGATCTTTCAATCTGATACTGAAAAAATCAGCCGTCAATGTAAGACCGTCACGAAATTCTAAAATCAATCCTGTAGATAGATTGGTTGCGAGTTCGGGTGTCAGCGGTTCTCCTCCCAGTGCCTCCGCGATGGGATGCGTTGACGGTACGACACCGACCTCAATGAGGCCCTTTTCTTTTGAAAATCCAGCGGTCCGGAAAACGTTCAGGTTTGCTTGCCCCGATGTCGGTGCACGGAATCCCGTACTTGCCGCTCCCCTGAACGATATGTGATCTGTCGCTCGATAAAGAAATGCGATCTTCCCATTGAGCGTTCCTCCAAAATCTGAAGTGTAATTTTCGTATCGAACTGCAACATTGCCCAAGAGTCTACGGGTAAAATCCGTCTCGGCATCCATATGAATGGCAATGCTCGGGCGAATCCATCGTCCAGCAAACAGTGGATTCAGACCCTGATACCCATTGGAACCCACGCTGAAGCCCTGACCTGCATAGGGACCAACTTGCCATGAAAATGGGTCCCCAGCCCGACTCTCGAAAATTTCTGTACGCCAAGTTGCCCCCCACGCCAGATTGATTGCGGAGGAAAACTGCTGAACCGGTAATGGAATGGAGAACGCCGCAGATACCTCCGTCTCTTGTTGAAAATAGGAGCGAGGCTTAAATGAATTCGGGGTGTCTGGGCCAAATGAGGCATTGATGGAGTTGTATAGAAAATAATTGATCAGGCTTCTGGCACCGCTGATACTGAAATCCCAGTTCAGACCATCCTTTTGACCTCCTCGCATCCCGGTCGTAAGGCTAAGATCGTATACATCTCCTCCAAACCGGGGCGTAAATCCTCCTGGGAACATCTCATTGAATAGAAAACATTCTCCCTGGAAGTCGGAGATGAATGTCTGAATGTCCTGAAAGGAAGCGTTCAGATCAGGCAATCTGTCATCATTCATACAGTCGGGTCCCTGATCCGGTTTTAAATCAATCACTGCCCGTTCACTACCAAAACGAAATACGCTGCTACGAGCGGTTGCCGTGCCAGGTGCACGGAAAAAGAAGCCGTATTCCTGAGTTCTTCGACCGCCGCCACCGAAGGCATAAGTTTGGATCGTAGGTGTAACATTCAGCCCTGAATTAAAGAAGCCTATCATGCTGTGGCTTACATCAGGACTCCCCCAAATTTGAGCAGGATTGTTAACGGGAAATCCACGTTCAGTCAGTTTTGCTGCATCCTCGCGTTGCGTACTGCGAACGGTCGCTTGCACATCTCTGTATTCAATACTTAGATTCAAAAATCCATTTTCCCCGGGCAATGAAAATCCTGCATTTGTAGCCAGATGGATATAGCGTCCATCTCCTCTGGAATACTGCCCCGTCCTAAAAAGGGAGCGTATCCCCTGTTGATTTTCCCGCAATTGCAAATTGAATACACCTGCGACTGCATCCGCACCGTATTGAGCCGTTGCACCATCGCGAAGGATCTCCAACTGACGCAAGGCAATCGTTGGAATCATGTTGAGATCTGGTCCTTGTGCCCCCGTATTCAGCGAACTTCCAGAGAGTGCAATTGAAGCAGAACGGTGACGACGCTTGCCGTTAACCAGTACGATCACATTATCCGTGGGCAGTCCACGAAGCGTAGCTGGTCGCACGATTGCAGCTTCATCGCCCGTATAGCTTTGGATATTATAGGATGGAATCTGAGATTGCAGGATCATATCGACATCCGTTGTTGCGAGGGATTGCAAATTCTCAACTCCCAGTACATCAATTGGCACCGCAGAGTCTTTCAGGAGTCTTGGCTGTCTGCGTGAGCCCACAATGACCATTTCATGCAAACCGAAGATCGTTGGGATCAGGGTCACATCAAGTTCTTCCGTGTTTGGAGGCAGGGGCAATTCCTGCGTTTGATATCCAGTAAATTGAAATACAAGAGTGACACCAGCAGTTGACACCTCCAGAGTATAGCTTCCATCAAGGGCTGTTGTGGTTCCAAGTGTGGTACCTCGAATAGCGATGGTAGCACCGGGAAGTGGGGTCATGGTTTCCCCATCAATCACCGTGCCTTGAATCGTGACCTGTGAATTTGCAACGGATACCGTGCAAAGAAATATCAATAGGAAGAGTCCCAAAGATCTAACTAAAGTCGTCATTTTGACGGGATAAAAAAGGGAAATATATACGTAATTACGCAAAATGTTTTTCAAGAATTTAACTCTATTTCTTTTTTTGACTGACGGGGCTGGGGAGGAATATCAAACAGCGTCTTTACCAGTATGTCGGCTTTCGCCTCAGTTGTCTTACGATCCAGCTTCGGAGCAGGAGGTTTGGGGGGTAGACTTTGGCATAATTAGAAAAGTTGAGGAATCATTGACTTGCCAGTATACGGATCATTCATCATGGGCAAGCGGGGAGGGCGCTGATTGAAATAATCATCAATAGACCACATTTGCATTCTCGGAAAATCATAATTGTCCACATGGACAGTTGACGCATTTGCAATCTCTTTTCTTGATCCAGTTGTATCTACTGGATGAAGTGTAACAAAACAACCCATTGCAGCTTTGTTACTGTCAATTACATGCATAAAATCACGCAAATGTCCAAGAGAAAATTTCCCTCCACTTTTAACTTGAGCAAGTGCCAATTTGGTGTCCCAATTATCAGGCTTATTCGTAAGCGTTGCTCGACCGTCAATACCCCCATCACCAATTTGTTTTGCATTTGGAACGAATCTAGGTAATCGAGTAACTGCCCACGACTCAAAGTTAAAGGCGTTGTCAATAGCCAATTTTTCAGCTGACCGTAAATCAAAAGGTATTCCCTGAATATTAATATCCTTGTTCTTCAATCTCTTATCTCGCACCAAGTCAATGGCAAATGAAGAGATATCAATACCAACAAATTGACGGTTTAGTTTTTCCGCAACCGCAATAGTGGTTCCACATCCACAAAAAGGATCAAGAATAATATCTCCTTCATTACTTGAAGCCTTGATGATGCGTTCCAGCAATGCCTCTGGCTTTTGAGTAGGATAACCTAAACGTTCTTTACTTGTTCTTCCAACCATATCAATTAACCAGTAATCCTTCATTCCAACTAATGTATACCATCCAATATCATCGCAGTATTCTTTGACACCTTTGAATTTGTATGGTTTAAGATCTCTATTGTAAGATTTTTCAAGTTGAGGATTAAACAATGTTTTCTTCCCTGATTTTCCATAACACAAAATAACATCATGCTTTTGAGAAAATCGGCGTTTGGGGCTTGCTCCACCTGACTTGTAACACCAGATAATCTCATTTCGAAAATCCCCCCCCCGATTTTGAGATGATGGCATCCATAAGTATTTTAAGATAATGACTCGCAGTAGGATCACAATGTAGATAAATGCTACCAGTATCTTTGAGCAATCTCCAACACTGCTCCAGCCTTTGCGCCATGTACGTCAGGTAGGACAACATTCCACACTCTCCAAGAATTCTATGCAATCCGCAAATCGCATCATGTGCACTTAATGCAGTAGCATTTAAGTACATCTGCAATCTTTCTACAGCTGCGTGATCCCAAATCCATGTATCATTAAAGGCACGGAATTGAGCATCCCCTCCTCCGTCAGTATGATACAGTTGGTTGTAATTTGCTTTGGAATTAAACGGAGGATCCAGATAGATAAGATCAACAGATTGATCGTCCCACTGCTCCATCCAATCCAAGCAATCTCCATAGTAAAGAGAATTGGATTGCATGAATTTGCAACGATTTGTTTGTAATTGATGCAAATATAACACAAATTTAACAAAAGTGTAAATAACTTGTGGAATACTTAGGAGTTACTCGTTGCCCGTGCACCCGAGTCCAATCCATATCTGCGATCAGATCAATATACCGAACTCTATTGCTAACCATATCCATAACAAGGCTAACCATCTGGTCAATGGTATTCAGTTCACGGATATTATGACGTCCTGCAAATTCAAGTACATATCGGTTGAGATGCTTCTTGCTGAATTTATGATTGGTGCCTTTATGAGCACGCTTGATCATACTCCAGAAACTTTCTATCCCGTTGGTGTGAGCTAAACCTCTCACATACTCTTGAATAGAGTGATTGCAGCCTCATCGTGCCGATTTATGCCAATGTATACAACGGTATAGATCCTATTCAAATTCGAGTGTTTCCCACCGATAAAGAAGAAATTGCCGGTATTTCTGAAGAAATCGGCAATTTGAATGAAATAGAACGTAGCCAAACCGCAGTACTCGCCAGAAATAGATCACTCCTTCAATCAATTCATGAAACCCTTACAATGCGTGGGATTCCATCTTCAATACAACTGCGGAGAGATGATTTTATATCTCCAAAAATGAGATGGATGATCGCTTGTCTGAGACAGATTGACAGACCGCTTGATGTACATAATATGGCCGCATTGATCAGTCTCTTTGAGCACTTTGCCCCTACATCACAAAATATTGACGATATCATTTCAATTTCTGAATCTCAAAGTGCATCTTAACTTTCAACATGAATTAATTTCGTAAAAGATGCACAGCTTTCTTCTCAAACTACTAATGCTATCAAGATATTATCAGATCTAAGCAATGGATTACTTAAACTTAAATTAGTGATCAACAGATTGATTGAACTGTTTGAATCTGAAAACGACGACTTGGATTTACAAGAAGACTTATCTAGCTGGTTCAATCTTTATCATAAGGCTCATCATCAATTCAACGACACATCACTCGCTCAATTTCTACAGGAGTTGGATCTACGATCCAAAGTTCCATCTCCACAATCCCACTCTGTGTGTCTGACAACAATTCACGGTGTAAAAGGTCAAGAATTTGATATCGTTTATCTGATAGGCTTGGTTGACGAGATTCTTCCTTCATGGCACAGCATTCATAAAAAGGTTCTTCCACTTTTTCGGTGGGTTTACCGATTCTGATAGCCTACTGGATATAAATCCAGACCACCCAGATGGAAGTAAATTGCATTCGCAAACCGCTCTTGATTTCGGAATCCTCGTGCACGAACTTTGATCGCTTTAA
>JAPOTS010000105.1 GCA_026709065.1 Bacteroidota bacterium | reverse complement strand
CCAATCTCGTAGAGAACCGTGTGCGACCGATTGCCATAGGGTGAAAGAACTACCTATTTGCTGGCTCCCATGAAGCTGCCCAGCGTGCTGCGATCCTGTATTCGTTGCTTAATACCTGTACTCTACACGGTGTGAATCCACGGGAGTGGTTCTTGGATGTGTTAACGCGGATGGATATGATTCCACAAGAGGAGCTATACACATTGTTGCCTCGGCACTGGAAGTCCACACAGCAGGAGGCACTCGGTAAGTCGCTTAGGTCAGACTAACGGACACAGGGTCTTCAGTAACTGCCCATTGCTTCAGAGAAAATTGTCTGCAGCTGTGCCATTATTCTCCTGTCAACCCCATAGGATCACATACTCAGGTTGACAAAGTTTAGGTGCTTGAGTATATGGGATTTTCGTGTAGATACGTACATGAGATGTGCTCATTATACATTCAACCCACTCCCTTTAGTACCTCAGTTTGATAATAGCCCCTCTCCAATTCAGAATCACGGTCTTTTATGACACTTCAATCAAAAGGCTTATCCCAAGATAGTTTCAACTAACTTTGAAACAACCCCTACATAGGAAGTACGCTATCAGCTCATATCATTGAATCTTTAAGGATTCTAACGCACACAACGCATTGACTAAGCGGATCTGTCGCGCGGTCTTACAACTTGAAACTAATAGTTGCGGTGATGCAAATACTAGGCTGAGCGCTTTACCCCGACTGAGTGCAACATTGATTCGCTCTCTCGATAACAAAAATTCCATTCCACGAGGCGTATCATCTGCCGAAGAAGAAGTCATTGATACTAGTGCTATTGCAGCCTCTTGCCCCTGAAACTTGTCAACCGTTCCAACACGAATGCTTTCTGGAAGCATTTCGGTAAGTAAATTAACCTGTGCATTAAAAGGGGCAACAACAATGATATCACTCGACTGAATTTTGCTTGTCGTTCGATGTCGATCTGTCCATAAACCACCGAGTAAGATTTCAATCACAGATTTGATAGCAAACCCCTCCTCTTCACACTCCTGCATTCGCGGCTCATCATGGGAAACATTAACAAAATATGCCCCTGATTCAGGAAGAGGCGGCGCTAAAATCGCTTGAAATTTTGTGTCAGGATGAGAATGAAGCCGACTTTCATAAAACTGATCCGAAATATATTTACATAATGAAGGATGCATCCTCCAAGTTTCTTCTAAAAAAACACCCTCTCCTGGTTTAACTAGGCGACTGGTTCCAAGCATCCATTCTAAACATGATAAATTAGCTGGCTCAGGATGACTGGCCTGAATCACCTGAGGAAGTTGACACGGATCGCCAATCATCACAATATTTTTTGCACACCGTGACATCCCAAATAGGTTTGCCAATGACACCTGTCCAGCTTCGTCTACAAAGAGATAATCAAACTGTTGATGCAGCTCTTCCCTACAAAACAGCCAAGCCGTTCCACCGACAATATTTGAAGATAATAAAGCTAAGTCATCATTTTTAGTCGCAATGCGGTAGGGTAAATCTGGAGGCATTTTTGTTCGAGTGGACACCTTATGAACAATAGAAACCTGCGTTGCTATTTCATCAGCGGCATCAGCACATCCAGTCAATAAATTTCGAATTGCATAATGGCTATTTGATGAGACAGCGACGCGGTAACCTTGTTTAACCAGCGATAGAATAGCTCGGGATGAAACATACGTTTTCCCTGTACCTGGGGGGCCCTGAACGATCAGAGCAGTGGATTGCATTCCACTGACCGCTTTCTCCAGCCGATCAATCGCAGATAAATTCCGTTTGCAGAGTACTGAAAGATCTGTTAATTTGGGAATATTCTGTTCAAGGATATCCTTGGTTGCAGATGGAGCTTTACCATTGCAGACTAACTTAGTCAGGGTTTGAATCGCATTTTCGATCTGATCGGTTCGGATCGCAAAAGAAGGCAGAAGATCTAATGATTCGTCTAGGAACTCTACTGACTTGTTGTTGATTTTCAGAGTTAATGTACACGATCTGGCATCAAATTCAGATATGGTTACAGTCTTCACAGTATCATCGATAAAGATCGTTGCATCCTTCTCACTCGTAAGCTTTGTGAATTGTTGAGGGAAGCTGTAGGTACGTTCAACCGATTTATTGATTGGTATCATTTTTGATTGAGCAGTCAAACCTGCCAGACAATTGGTATCCTCCATCAGTTCCTCAAAAGACTTCTTGGATGCGTCAAATACAGCCCATGCTTGAGGCTTCTTTTCTCGGTAATGAAAGTGTACCAGATTGATCAGCAATTTCTTGGTTCTCTGTGGCAAATCAGACTTAAGAATGCGTTGTTTGATGGAGTCATTGACAGTCGCCTGTGTGATGGATTTCTTGGTCTGAGCTTCCCCTAATTGAGCAGGCTCAGATTCATACACTTTACTTCGCATTGGAAGGAGCCAGTCGCGCAGTTTTTCGGTTGATTCGCAATCAATCTGATTATAATGCTCTAATTCTTTGAGATCATCTGGCGCAGTAGGATCTCCCGCTTCCCATTTGACCCTCCAATTGTTATATGCAACCACAGAAGCTGCTGCGGTCGTGACACTCCCAGTCCGCCCTTCGTCCATGTAAAATATTTCCAAGCTTTTGAGGGAGTAGTTTTTTTCAGATGTATAGATAGCTCCACGCACGACTGCATAAAGATCAACAAACCGCTTTTCCCGCTGCCAGCCATCAAGAGTTTCCTCTCCAAAGCTATACTTAGTCGTAAGTCGACGCAGGGCCGTAATTTCATAGGGGGCATAATGATAGATACGTGCATTAGGAAATTCTTTAATATGCACTACAAAAAAATTAAATAGATCTTTCAATGCTTGACATTCTTCCGAATGGGTGTGTGCCCAAAACGCTTTGAATTGATTCAAATACCAAATACCATGTAAGTATTCTAAACCCTCCTCGCCCTCTTCACGATAATGAGGGTTCCCCTCAATATCGTAAAATAAATCTCCTGGAGCAGGATCCGGCAATAGGTCAAACCCCTTACCCTTGATATGTGCGCGAAACGCCACCATGGGTTCTGGATTATTTTTTCGATCATTCTGAAGCCGTGCCTGAATGCGTAGCTTTTCAAGCGTTCTCGGCGCAATTTTCGGTACATAATCGTTTTCGGTTAACGCGGCTAACGCTGCCATCGTTGTGATTCCAGATTTTTCCAAACGGATCACTTGTTGCCCACGAATTCCTGCAACTAGATAAAGGCTGTCTTCGTCGGACCACTGTTGATTGCAACGCTCACGCCATCTACAAATATTACAGTCAGAGCATCTTCTAGGTACTGTATGATCAGGGTTGTCAACAAACTTGGTTAGTCGTTCACGAAGCCCCTGAACATAGTCTGAACATTCGGCCATTCTGTGGGTTGATCGATCTCCTTGACCGAGTTGAAGATGTCCGTACTCTGGCTGAAGACCTTGCACATAACCTAAGAGGTCTGAATAGATCACCAATTGAATAATGTGTCTAGGAGATGGAACGCGCTTGAGTTTGGTATCCACCACTTCATAGGAAAAATTCCCCAAATTAGAGGGGGTGTCTATGCGTTCAAGAAAGTCTGCATAGCCAAGCCAGTTACCTCTTTGAAGAGCACCTTGATACACAACATCAACGCCGCTTTTAAGTGCTTCAATCGTTTTGTGAAAAGCATCTGGGCCTCGCTCAATGGTGACGACCGACTTTCCCGACTCTAAAAGAGATTGCAAATACTGCTTCTCGTGCTCATTCCCCAATTGTCCGAGTAGCTTTGCATCCTCTGAGTCATCAACAGCTTCAAGATCTTCGCCTTTAGCTTTACGGAGATCCAAATGCGTCGCATGCTTGCATACCGAAAACCGTTGAAGGTCTGTTGCATAGAGTAATGGTAACCCTTCTGAACTCAGCTTCATAGATGGTAAAAAGTATACGACAAAGTCAAATCTATTAACGGCATAGTCGTGGTAATAAGTTTGAAAATAATTTGAATGAGAATTATCAGGTAACGTTCAAGAATATTGATCTACAAGGTTTCAAGATAGGGAAGAAATAAAGGTTTGTACATTACCGTGAAGATTGATTTAATCATGCAATACAAAGTCTACCCGATGCTGATTCTTTAATGATAGTCGTGATACTCAACAATATCTAGTTGAATAATAAAGACTGTTGGTCAAATATATGATATTATAGTGAAGAATTAACGGTCCAGTGTAGTCTCACTCTTACTGGTAGACACAGTCTACATTGATGAAAATCAACAATTCAATGCCTCATTGATTTTATACTGAACAGTATTTCATATTAAAATTGAAGGCACGGATCTCAATCCTGCAGCCGATGGAATAGTTCAATCCAAATTGAGTCTCATCTTCAATAAATAATGATCATTATCAATCCCATGGATAAACTCAGATCATGAATAAAAATGAGTATCTGTATTGCCTTCCAACATCAGACACCGAAGATGTCGGAGCCATTAAAGGAGGTTGAGCGAAAGGGAAATTACCAACTACAATCTAACCCCATGTGAAAATTATGTGGGAAAACTCCAGAACGACTCACGACAAGTATATTTTGCCAGTCACAAGGAACAAGTCCTTTTACGAGCATCAATCGTATGATATACTTATTTTTTGAATAAATTCAGTTGAATCAAAAATTAAATGATTTTACAGTTGGTTCAGATTTGTGCTAATGATCTTATCATTGATGTACTAAAATAGTTTCGCCTCTACTATGACATTCCCTGGTCACTGCCGAAGAACTCCCTGCAAGTCTGATCAGAGATTTCTTGCTGAGCCTTATTACTTAATGTGTTTATGCTGATGACGCATTTTAATTCTATTGATTTCTGAACCTACTCCATTCTAATCTTGTTTACCGCATTGTGATTTGTTTGCTGACTTTCCAAGATATAAGGAAGACCTTTTTTGCCACACCTCAACTAATGCGAACCATTAAATGCACAAGTTTTCATTGCTACTTATTCCGATTTTTATTCTCACCACTGCCCATTTTTTCTTCTCAGATGACCATCTTCCAATTGATCAAATCATACTTCCTGATGGATTTTCAATTGAGGTATATGCAGATAGTGTTCCCAATGCGAGGCAGATGGCATTGTCGCCAAGCGGAGTCCTATATGTCGGCTCAAGGCAAGAAGGAAAAGTTCATGCAGTCATTGATTCTGACGGCGATATGACTGCTGATGAAATCTATCTGATTGCAGAAGACCTGATTATGCCAACTGGATTAACATTTCATGATGGATCGCTTTATGTGGCTGCCGTCAGTCAAATTTTACGTTTTGACGACATTGATGCCCAACTAAATAGTCCACCAGATCCTGTCGTTATCGTTGATGACTTGCCAACCGAGCGGCATCATGGTTGGAAGTTTATTGAATTTGGCCCCGATGGAAAACTCTATGTTCCCGTCGGCGCACCTTGCAATGTTTGTGAAAGCGACGAAATTTTTGCCACCGTTCTGCGCATGAACCCAGACGGATCGGAACGCGAGATTTATGCACACGGCATTCGCAATTCGGTTGGCTTTGACTGGCACCCAGAGACTGGAGAGTTATGGATTACTGACAATGGGAGCGATAATATCAGCCCCGACCCCGCAATTACTGATAATCTACCCTCCTGTGAACTCAATCATGCACTGGAATCGGGCATGCATTTTGGCTACCCTTATTATCATCAAGGCGATACACCAGATCCAGAATTTGGAGAGGGGCGCACAGCCGATGAGTTTACCCCTCCCACATTACTACTTGGCCCTCATGTCGCCCCATTAGGGATTGACTTCTATACAGGGGGCATGTTTCCAGAAGGCTATGTCAATCATGCCTTTATTGCTGAACATGGTTCATGGAACCGAAGAGAAAAAATAGGTTATCGCGTCAAGTTGGTTCATTTTGATGACGAGGGGATGGCGATTGACCAAGAAGTGTTTGCCGAAGGATGGCTTCAAGGCGAAGATCATTGGGGGCGGCCCGTAGATATTGAAACACTTCCCGATGGATCCATCCTTATTAGTGACGACTTTGCCAATGCCATTTACCGCATCACCTATTCAGAAGATGGATAATTATTGGTCGGATGAAATCTGTTACCACCTTGCTCATAGAATTACCTCCGAACTGATTGCACTGACGGAGCTAAATTTTTGGGCTCAAGGTGATCAATCCATAAACTATATGGTTGGTTAAAATACAATTTACTACAAGTAACCACAAGGTTTCAATATCCGTTGTTACTTTGCGATATAATTCCCATTTTTTAGCACCTCGAAACGTTGCATGTTGGGTCTATAGACTAATCCATAGATGTGATTGATTCGCTTTAGCTGCTTTGATCATGCAGAAAAATCAGGTTGCACAAACCTACGAGATGGAATCTTCTATTTTGAGAATCTTCCACCTAAATCAATAGAAATTGCTTAATCCATCAATTAATGAATGCTTATGAATGTCTGGAGGATGGAACATTCAAAGTCGTACTAGGGTAGGTGCTGATTCAGTTGTGCACCGGTATTTTAGATTTCCTTTGAATATTGACCATGTCGTTTCATGTTGCAAATTGGAGATCTTGCTGCTGATTTTACGGGCCAAATAGGAGAAAACGATGGAGATGTGATTTGACTCAGTGACTATATCGGTCAAAGGGTTGTATTATACTTTTTCCCCTAGATCAACTCTTACGGATGCACAACAGAAGCTTGTAGCTTCCGAGATAAGTGGGAAGTCATTCAGGAGGAAGAGATCGTCGTGATTGGTGTTTCAGCCAAAAGTGTAAAATCCCAACGAAAATTCGCTATGAAGCACCATCTGCCATTTCCCCTTGTGGCGGACACTGACAGGAAAATATCAGAACTCTATGGTACACGCAGCCAAAACTGGATCTACGGAAAAACCTATCTAGGGGCAATCCGAAGGACATTCTTGATTGACGCGTCCGGTAAGATTATAAAAATTTTCGACCGCCCAAATCTCAAGATTCACGGGCAAGAAATCCGCGATTTTTGGTCTTCAGATCAGGAAAGCGTTTTGTGAATGTGAGAAATACTCTATGGATATCCATTCGTTTCAACGACCCACTGAATGTCTGAGCAAACTGTAGATGGAAGCTTTGTGTAGTGCCTCTATATTTTGCAGAAACACTGCTATGGATACTTGTATACTCTTTTTGCGTTGATTCTGAGGTTTTCAAACGAATCCATACATTTGCATGAAAGATTCCCAATCTTCCCACTTTATTCAACAGCAACCAATGAAGTCGCTTAGAGGACTTGCGAGCCTCCGTTACAGACACAATACATCCAACCGATAGTCTCAGAGTAAGGTTTGAATCCGTTTGCATGTTTTGTGAGAGATCGCTTCTGCAATTCATCAACCATGGCGAGCTCTCACAGTAAGAACCATGTCACTCCAGATGCACACGCCTAATTTCCATACTCGTTAAAGTACAAAAGTAGCATTCATAAGAGTCTGTCCAAGATAAGATCCACCGACATAATACACCATAAGCCAACTGTTCACTAGGTTCGATGGTAGTGCCAATCCATTGATGCAGAGATGGGTTTTTACTTCCTTGAATTGTTTATCAGCTTAAATAAGGGGACGGATTCCTCCTACAATAAGCAGACATCCTAAACCATATTTTATTTGACACTCATCAAGTGACCGACATAAACCGAAGAGAACCTGTCGTCCAACGATCTTGCATGAATCTGATAGAGATATGCACCGGAAGGAAACCTCAACTCGTTCAGTTCCATTTCATGTGCCCATCCGGCAGTCAAATACACCGGTGGTGTTGTAATCAACCGTCGCCCCGTGATATCCATGACTTTGACTTGTACCTGTGCAGGCCATGGAAGATCAAAGATCAGATTCGTGGAACTGTGAAAAGGATTTGGGTAATTGGAATATCCCCGGAATTCTTGAGGAATACCAGAGTTCTCTTGAGTGTGAACTGGAGATATGATTTCAATCCTGAAGACAAGACTATCCTCTACCCCGTTATGATCCTTAGCTTTGTAGGTCAAGGAGATAGGTGGAGATACCTCTAAGGGGATTCCACTGATGGTACGAGTCGCAAGATCAAATCTCAGGTCATACGGGAGATCCAACAGTGTAAGGGTATACTTGATGGGAAGAACTCCCCCCGTCACCTCTGGAAGTGTCAGTGGATCAATAGCGTGCCCTCGTAGATAGGATTGATTGGCTACGGTTTCGGTAAAAGTGATGGTGTATACCTCCACACTAAAGTCTAGTTGGCTGGTGGTCCCCTTACGATCTTCTACGGTATAGGTATAGATCTGAGATTCCGTTACTTTTGAGGGCGTTCCACTGAGTGTACGGGTTTGGCTATCAAAGGTAAGACCGCTTGGCAAATTGGGGGTTAAGGTAAAGTTATACGGTGGAAGCCCCCCCATTGCAACAGGAAGAATAAGATCAACAACAGCTCTATTAACAGGATACATCTGATCGTTAACAGCGTTTTTAAAAACCAACTCCTGCGGTGCATTGACTTCTATGGTGAAGGTTTGCATAGCCGTTGTATGATCACCATCGATGACCATATAGGTATAGGTGGTTGCAGACATGCTCTCTAAGGGGGTACCACTAAGAGTTTGCATCAAAGGATTGAATTGGATTCCGGCAGGCGGATCAGGAGTAAGAGTATATCGATAGGGTAGCGTTCCCCCTGCGGCATCTGGAAGCACGACCTGATCTATGGGTACTCCAACATCAAAGGAGTGATTTGTCACTGTGGTTGAAAACGACAGTGGCGGTAGATCAGTCTTGTCATCATCAACAATGGTCAGCATGTGGATGTCTTGACTTCCTATGTTATATCCTGTGCCTCCAGTCAAAGTCACAATCACCGTCTCATCCGATTCGTTGATATGATCATTGATGATTACAATGGTAAGATCAACCGAAGCAGTGTTAGTAGCTACGGAGATAGATCCAGATCCCCGTATTGAGTAATCGGTATTTTGGGATGCCGTACCTCCCAGACTATAGGAGATGGTAAGTGAACTTGATGGGGGTGGATTCACATTCAGCTGCACGGTTATAGTTTTTGTGCTTTCGTTGACCTGAGAAGACGTAGCATCAAAAGAAACCACCACAGCTCTTACCGCTCCAGAAGTAGTTGTCGCCTCAGCCACATCGGATGATGAGCTTTCATGTCCATCCGAATTGATAGCATAAACGCGATAATGGCATAGGCTCCTTTCAGTCAGGCCGGTGTGAGAATAGATGGTTTCTTTATAATTCGTCTCCAGATCAATCCAGTTTGTGCCTCCATCTTCAGACACTTCAATCCTGTATCCTGTAATGGACGCACCCCCCGTATTGATGGGTGCATCCCAAGATAGATCAATGATATTAGGCCCCGATGGTGTGGCGATAAGGGATGTTGGCGGATCTGGAATGCTATTCGTCGCAGAAATCATTGCTGTCGCACTGGATGCTTGGGCACTTTCTCCCATCAAGTTAATGGCATAAACTCGGTAATGACACATGATGCCTTGGGGAACATCAGTATGAGAATAGGTGGTTTCCCTGTGACCTGCGACCAGCTCCTCCCAGTTGCTGCCTCCATCTTCCGATACTTCAATCCGATACCCTGTGATGGGCGCACTTCCGGTATTGGATGGGGGCTCCCATGATAGATTGATGGTCGTTGGACCATCTGCCTCCGCTGTCAGTGACCTTGGTGCACTCGGCACGCTTGCCGTTCCAGATGCCGTTGTAGCATCGTCTACATTGGATGCTGGGCTATCTCCTACCGAGTTGATCGCATAAACCCGATAATGCCGCGTTGTTCCCGGATCAAGTCCAGTATCAGCGTAGGTGCGGCCCGTGCCCGTATGTGCGGGAGACACATTTTGCCAGTTTGACGTTCCGATGTCCGACCATTGTATCCGATATCCTGTAATGGACGAACCACCCGAGCTGGAAGGGGCAGTCCAAGACAGGTTAATGGTCGTTTGCCCCGATGCCGTCGCACGAAGTGTTCTCGGTGCACTCGGCACAGTTGCCGTTGCGGTACCTGTCGTAGCACTGACCACATCGGATGCCTCGCTTTCAAATCCCTCATGGTTGATGGAATAGACCCTGTAATGGCGTGTCGTCCCCGCCGTTAAACCCGTGTGGGCATCGGAGGTCGTAAGAAGACTTTCCCTCCTAGAAAATTCGTCCCAGTCGTTACCTCCATCTTCAGACACTTCAATCCTATATCCAAAAAGAGGCGTACTACCGCTATTGGTGGGGGCCGTCCAAGATAGGTTGATCGTGGTCTGCCCCGATGCTGTCGCTCTGAACGATGTCGGTTTATCAGGAGCGATTCCAGTGCCAGTGGTCGTTGTTGTCATGGCTATATTGGAGGACTGAGCACTTTCCCCCACCGAGTTGATGGCATAAACGCGATAATGCCGCGTGCTTCCTGCATCAAGGCCCGTATGCTGGCGAGATGTGGCCGGGGGCATGGTACTGGGTGTCAGATCGGTCCAGCTGTCGGCGGTGCCATCAGGAGACCACTGCATCCGATATGTCGTGATCGCAGCACCACCATGGCTTGCAGGTGGACTCCATGACAGGTTGATGATGCTACTGCCACCCGGGTTAGCCGTCAGCGAGCGGGGAGGACCGGGGCGTACCGCCGTTCCCGTAGGGCGGGCACTGACAATATCAGAGAGCGCACTTGATCCAATCGAATTACTTGCGGTCACAGCGTAATGGTAGGTCTTTTGAAACTCAAGGTTTGTATGCGTATAGGTCGTTGTCGTCGGCCCAATACCACCGCCTATACCTGTCCATCCCCCAGAAATATCTTGATCCGTGAAAGCAATCCCATAACCTGTAATGGGGGAGCCGCCATCGTCAGGTGCAGACCAAGACAGGATGACGGAGGACCCAGAGGCTCGGGCCGTCAATCCCGGCGGCGGAGCTGGTGCAGAGATCGAGAGGGTTGTAGTGCTGGCAACATTGGAAGGGATACTTTCTCCTCCAATGTTAATTGAATAGACCCTGTAAAAACGTTTGGTGTTGGGTGATAGGCCAGTATCTATATAGTACGTCTCTGTATTGCCTGTATTGGCGACTATATCGGACCAATTGGAAGCATCCGTGGTGTCGGGGGATGACTGGATTCTGTATCCCCTAATTGGGGCAGATCCCTGATTAGGGGGTGCAGTCCAAAAAAGAGTGATGGTCGTTCGGCGAACTTCTGTCGTTCTCAAGGCAAGTGGTGGTTTTGGTAATGTGGTTGCACTCACAACGGCAGACGGAGAACCGGTACCGCTGGAATTGATTGCACTCACGCGATAAAAGACAGTGGTTCCAGCAGTGAGTCCCGTATGGGAATAAGTTCTTGAATCAGAGCGAGTATTTGCGGAAAGATCTGCCCATTCAGAACGTCCATCAGGCGATACCTCAATCCTATACCCTGATACATCTACGCTACCATTATCGGACGGTGCACTCCATGAAAGGTTGATTGTAGTTTCGCCTATTGCCTTTGCAGTCAGACCAGTGGGTGCATTCGGGGGGATAAAGAGTTTCATCGTGAAAAAAGTTGCATCGGAGAAAGCGCTACGACTCAGCCAGTTATCGTTACGTTCTGCTATCAAACGATAACCATACGAAGATCCAGCCGATAGTGATGAATCCGTATAACTGAATACTGTTTCATCCAATGCTGCAACAAGATCCCAAAAATCTCCACTATCGTCTGATCGATATAAACGATATTCAGTAACCATATAGAACATTGGAACATTTGGAGCGGGTCTCCAGGAAATAGTAGCCTCTTCATGTGATGTCTGTCGGACAGTTATATGCGTGGGGGCCCATCGTAGATCTCTATCAATAGTAGCGGTAACTACAAGAACGATGGACGGATCACTTTCACCATATATATTGATAGCACGGACACGGAAGTGAAAGACTTTCTCAGGCACCAATCGACTACTCATGAATCTGAAAAATCCAGCGTGACCCTCCTTACGAATGATATTGTCAGCCAGCACGGACCAATTTGAACCATTATCGGTTGACCATTCAACAGTATAGCTCGTAATAGGAGAACCACCATCATTAGGAGGTGGAACCCATACAAATGAGACATGGTGAAACTTAGACCTCCACACTTGAAAGGCCACTGGTGGATCTGGTACAGCTTGATGTCGTTTTTCATCCACAGAGCGTGTAGCCATCTCATGAACCGCGTTTGAATCACCAATAGCTTTTGGATGGAGATCCTTTGAAGAAATGTCTACAATTGAGATAGAGGTTCTATGTTGATGGACTGAATCAGAATCAAACAATTCATCCCAGAAGTCGCCCAAGATCTTACTGTCTAAAAGACTGGGAACAGGTACGACAGACGAGTCATGAGTGTAAATCAAATTGCTATCTAGACCGATCGTCAGGGTAAATAGCAAGAAGAAACTGATCACGGACATTATTTAGAAAATTAGATTCGTGAATGTGAAGGAAATAGATACTAAAGATGTTAAGATTTGGAGATGGCACTGTAGAGATGTGCACCAATTGACCACTATAGTCACTTTGTTCATCGAGAGTGATGGTATCAACCAATACTGTTAAGAAGATCCGAGAGGAAGAGGTCACGTTGAATCCTATTCAATTCATGACTTCACTGGGTAATGAAGATCCTTTGAGGATCATGTTGAATACCCATCAACACAGCATCACATGTGGACATATTTCTATCCAAGCACATAAGTAGCAGTTACTTTACGCATTGCAACTGTAGCATCTCCAGATTCAAAGAGGCTGATGGTGATGGTTTCAGAGACGATAGTGTGATCGACAACAACATTTTCACAGATACAATGAAGAAACCTATGTAGAACATTTCATGGTGTCCATATTGGGTTGAGACAAATTCATGCCTGCCGTTCATGGCTATTGCGTTGCCAGTCATTGAGTAATCATTGGTGCCGTTGCTCAAGTGTGGGGTTCTGTACCACAACCATTCCGCCAATCGTGCCTATGTAGCAATAGGCTACGGAGGGTGCGAAAATAGGAGAACAATAGGATGGACACCAGTGAGGCGGATCCTAAAGAATGATGTCATATAAATTCAAAGATGAATTCAAAATATCTAAGAACCCGTTAAATTTCTGTGCACACTGAATGATGTTTTCAGTATGTTAAAAAAAGTATATTTTTGTATTAAATTCAATGCCATTAAACTAAATAAATTAGCATATTATTGGTTTTATCCTTAATTTTTAAGGATTTTATACATAAACACTTTAATAATTTTGGTTTTAATGTAATTTTTCCGACAGTGATAATATAGAAAAAGAAATTGATGAGCATGGATTTTTCACTGTCAAAATACCCGTGTTATTGGGTTTTAAATTCACTCTGAATCTTGTTACTCCGTAAGAACACTATCCCATAGAATCTGGATCTACTTCCTTGCTCCTGTCGGGAAGAGGGAGAATTCAAATGAAAGACTGTTGTCAATCTGGGGTGACTTTACGATTCCACGAGATCAATGGCGCATCTCACCGCCTCTGTGGAAGCCAGACATCGGAGAATCTGCTCTTGCTTTTGATCAACCGAGGCGTTCCAACAGACAGTGGATGAATTCGTTACCTACATCAATGCCAGTCTTCAATATTGATCAAAGTAAACGCTTTACTTCATTACTCTAAGGTGAAAAACCGTTAGATTCCCGAGCCTTCACCGGTAAAAGGGACATTCTAAATCAGGTTGACACTTTGAGGATTCCCAATCTGGTCATTGAAATTGAGATGACTCCACAGTAGTCCAAGCCTACTATTGCATCTATCACTGGGCGTATGCTGAGTCAGTGCAGTGAATTCTATACCGGAACTGCTCCAGGATCATTCCTATTTAGATAGGGAGCTGCTCCCCTATAATCGTTTTATGGTTGTACTGAGAAATGATTCTATATAATGCCATATGATAGGCAAGTTAAATTTGTGCGAAATGTAGTCGTAAAATTGAACATCTGATAGATTACCATGTAAATATTAGTTACTTCATTACCAAATGTTCATTATGGATATAATTCCCCTAATTAGGTATGACCATTGATGCATCATCTCTCTACTTTTCGTTGAATCAAGTCAGATTCGTCAATACTAATGGCTTCCTTTTTGGAAGGATCATCTAGCAGTTTAGATACTACAATGGACTCTAAATTTTCAATGCGTTGCTTTGCAACTTCAAGTTCATCTTCTGTTTGAGCAAGTCGATTTTCATATTCATCAGGGAGGGAGCCTTTTGCTCTAATCTTTTGGAGGTTAACCCATTTAGCGTATGCTGAATAACAAAATGGCGCTAAGATTGCCACAATCGGAACAATAACCCATATCATGATTTTGTAAACTTTAATAGTTGGATCTATTAGGATACTCACAACTGCACTTCTGGTTGCATGATCAAACAAGTTTTCAAAACAATCACTCGAATTATTCGACGGGCAAGAAATGAACGTTGGAAAAATTTAGAACAAGCTCTTGGCATTCGAATTTACAATTTTGACTTGTTTGAAAGGGCGCTACGCCACCCTTCTATTGAACGCGCAAAATCAGGGGATGCCCTCCAATGTTATGAGCGATTAGAATTTTTGGGGGATGCAATTCTGGGGTCAGTTGTTGCGGAATATTTATATCGCAAATTCCCCGACAAAATGGAAGGATTTTTGACTACTATGAGATCCAAAATTGTCAGTGGGGTTGCATGTGCTCATACCGCTCGTTCTCTTAAATTAGGTCAGTTTGTGGAGATAGACGCAGCTATGGAGGCTCGGGGAGGGCGTAACAATTCATCTGTATTGGCCAATTGCCTTGAATCAGTTATAGGGGCAATCCACCTTGATAGCGGTTCAAAAAACTCGTTCAAATTTATTTATGATCATATATTGGAACGAGTGGATTTTCCCTCTCTGATCGCTCAAGACAACAATTACAAAAGCCAGCTACAAGAATATGTTCAGGCCAGAGGGTGGCCAACACCAGAGTATCACTTAGTTGACACCAATGGGCCTCCCCATCATACTCTATTCACTGTTGATGTTTTGATCAGTGGGCAACGGGAGGGACGTGGTGAAGCGACCAATAAGAAGACGGCTGAACAACATGCAGCTCATCACGCATTAAATTCCCTTGTTTCCAAAAATACACACTGATTGACTTTCTATCCTATTCATTAAATCTTACTCAATCAAACCTAAATGTCAACCTATCTACCTCATGCTGACCGCTTTGCTGCTCGTCATATCGGACCTTCAAAAACGGAGGTTCAGGGTATGATAGAAGAATTAGGCCTTGACTCGTTAGATGAACTGATAGAAAAAACGATTCCTGAATCTATTCTCAATCATCAGGATTTGGATCTACCTGATGCGAGCCCTGAACATGTCGTCATTTCTGACTTGAGAACGATAGGACGACGCAATAAGATCTACCGCTCATATATCGGAATGGGATACCATGATACATTTACACCCCGTGCTATCCTGCGGGCAATCTTAGAAAATCCGTCATGGTACACTCAGTACACACCTTATCAGGCCGAGATTTCCCAAGGTCGGTTGGAGGCCCTCTTGAATTTTCAAACCGCGGTCATTGATCTGACAGGGATGGAAATTGCGAATGCTTCACTATTAGACGAAGGAACTGCTGCCGCAGAGGCAATGATGATGTTCTTTCGGCTTGCAAAGAATAGAAAGAAATTTTTGGTCTCACAAAATTGCCACCCTCAAACCATCAGTATTGTTGAAGCTAGATCCATGCCGTTAGGAATCAAACTCATCGTCGCAGACCCTTGGTCATTTGATTTTACCGATGATGTTTTTGGAGTCTTATTGCAGTACCCGGGATCTGACGGTGTCATTGATGATTATCAAGCGTTGTGTGCAGAGGCACATCTTCGTGACGTGAAAGTTGCTGTTGCAACTGATTTGCTTAGTTTAGCCTTAATTCGAGCACCTAGCGAATTCGGAGCGGATGCCGTCGTTGGAAATTCCCAGAGATTTGGGGTTCCACTTGGGTATGGAGGCCCCCATGCAGCATTCTTCGCGACTAAGAACAGCTATCGGCGACAAGTTCCTGGCCGCATGATTGGCGTAACCTTAGATATGGAGGGAAAGCCTGCCTTACGTATGGCCTTACAAATGCGCGAGCAACATATCAAACGCTCCCAGGCAACGAGCAATATCTGTACTGCCCAAGTCTTACTTGCGGTAATGGCTGGTGCCTATGCTGTTTTTCATGGACCCGATGGAATCAAAAACATCGCATTAAGTGTCCATATGTGGACACGAGCTCTTGCCAATGGTCTTCGAAAATATGGGTACTGTTTGCGTCATGATAAATTTTTTGATACCATTTGTATCGAAAATCCTCCTGCTGATCTAAAACACAGGGCCGAATCAAAGAGGATCAATCTACGTTATTTCTCCGATGGAGCCGTATCAATCTCCCTCAATGAAACCACCACTGAATCCGATGTCAATCAACTGCTTTCATTGTTTATTCCCGATCAGTCAAGTGCAGGCAATCTCATTCAGTCCATCCCTGCGACCTATGAAGGAATTCTACCACGTGATACGACCTACCTGACCCATCCAATATTTAATCAGTATCGCTCCGAAACTGAGTTGATGCGTTACCTGCATCGACTCAGTTCGCGAGATCTGTCTCTGACGACCAGTATGATTCCTTTAGGTTCATGCACTATGAAACTTAATGCCGCTGTGCAATTGGCAGCTGTAAGTTGGGCTGATTATAACGGCTTGCATCCATTTATCCCTGTTGATCAAGCCAGGGGATATCAGGAAATATTTAGAAATCTTGAAAAATGGTTAGCCGAATTAACTGGCTTTTCTTCGGTATCTCTACAACCGAATTCAGGTGCGAGCGGTGAATATGCTGGTCTCCTCGTCATTCGGGCTTATCTCGCCAGTAAAGGGGAATCCCATCGTAACATCTGTCTTGTTCCAGATTCTGCTCATGGCACGAACCCTGCAAGCGCCGTCATGGCTGGCATGAAAGTGATCGTCATCAAGACGTTGGACAATGGTGATATTGATTCAGATGACCTGCAACAGAAACTCCAAATACATAGCGATCATCTAGCCGCACTGATGATCACCTATCCGACAACCTATGGCGTATTTGAAGAGCAGGTTCGTGAACTGTGCAGAGCTATTCATGCTCACGGGGGCCAAGTCTATATGGATGGAGCTAATATGAATGCACAGGTTGGGTTGTGTAAACCTGGTGATTTTGGTGCAGATGTATGTCATTTGAATCTTCATAAAACGTTCGCCATCCCACATGGAGGAGGAGGGCCTGGTGTCGGACCGATTTGTGTTGCTGATCATCTTGCACCATTTCTGCCTACCCATCCAGTGATTCCAACGGGTGGAAATCAAGGGATTGGCCCTGTGGCCGCTGCCCCTTATGGAAGTGCGAGTATCTTATTAATTAGTTGGGCTTACATAGCGCTTCTTGGACCCAATGGATTACGGCGCAGCTCTAAAGTGGCCATTCTCAATGCGAATTATCTTGCTCAGCGCCTCTCCAAACATTATGATATCCTATTTCAAGGGAAAAACGGGTATGTGGCTCATGAATTTATTCTTGATTTACGTCCCCTAAAAAAAACCGCCGATATAGACGCTGTGGACATTGCGAAGCGGTTGATGGATTACGGCTATCATGCTCCAACTATGTCTTGGCCAGTGGCTGGTACGATGATGATTGAACCTACCGAAAGTGAATCCAAGGCTGAGCTGGATCGATTCTGTGATGCAATGATTTCAATTCGTAACGAAATTTCAGAGATTGAAAGTGGATCACAGGATCAAACCCGAAACATTTTAAAGCAAGCCCCGCATACCGCCGATATGGTATGTGCAGATGAATTTGATTACCCGTATTCGCGTTCACAGGCTGCATTCCCTGCCCCTTGGACTCGTGATCATAAATTCTGGCCGTCTGTTCGCAGAATTGATGAGGCATATGGGGATCGTCATTTTGTATGCTCTTGTCCCCCAATTGAAAATTATTAATGCTTAATTCATGGCAAATGAACTTTTAGAACGCGTTGGCAAATCCATCGGACTGCGCTTGGTGGCTATCGCACTTATTACACTTATTCTGATGATCCCCCTCGCGATCATTGGCGATCTAATCAATGACCGCAGTGAAACTCGCAAAGAAACGATGACTGAAATCGGTGAAGAATGGAGTGGAAAACAAACCCTAACGGGCCCAGTCATTGTGGTTCCTGTCACGAATTCTGGATATCTTACTAATTCAACTGGCAATGTGAGCAGAACCATACAACATACTTTTTTTCTGCCTGATACACTGATTATTTCGGGGACTGTTAAACCGGAAATCAGATACCGGGGCATCTATCAAACGATCTTGTATACTAGTGAACTCACCATTAGCGGCACATTCAGCGAGGTTGACTTATCTCGTTGGTCGGTCAACGAAGAAGATATCCGTTGGCAGGAAGCTTATGTTGCTTTTGGCATTACCGACATGCGAGGAGTCAAAGAAGAAATCATAGTCCATTGGGCGGACACTACGGTTGCTTTTGAATCTGGAATACAGAATGCAGTGACACTTGCACCTGCTGGTGTCAGTGCTCATGTAGATGTCAAACAGTCTAATGACTTCAGTTTCAATCTAAAACTTGACGGGAATGATGAGCTAATGTTTATTCCCGTTGGTAAAACAACTCGGGTCAATCTCACATCATCATGGGATTCCCCGAGTTTTCAAGGGGCGTTTTTACCGGATGAGCGATCAATCAACGATGATGGGTTTTCGGCAAGTTGGCAGGTCCTTGAATTAAATCGTGCTTTCCCACAATCCTGGCGGGGGACTGCAGAAGTTTTGTTGGATGAGTCGGCATTTGGACTTTCGTTATATCCACCAGTGGACCAGTATCGGAAGACTCAGCGCTCTACCCGTTATGGATTCTTGTTGATAGGATTAACCTTACTATTTTTCTTTCTGACAGAACTTCGTATTGGTTTGCGAGCGCACCCATTCCAGTATATCTTAGTTGGATTTGATCTTTGTTTGTTCTTCTTATTACTTCTTTCAATTGGAGGACATATGGCCTTTAATTATGCGTATCTCATTTCTTCAATAGCAACGATTGGACTCGCCGCATTATATGCAGGATCTATTTATCGGTCGACTATGATTGGAATAATAACCGCAGGGATCCTCACTCTTTTATATCTATTCATCTTTATGATTTTGCACTTGCAGGATTATGCCCTATTTGTGGGGAGTATTGCTCTATATTTCCTATTAGCCCTGACGATGTATTTGACTCGTAACTTCTCCACTCTATCCCAAGCGTCAATGCCTGAAAATGAAACAGAAAGCTCATGATTCTAGGGTCACTCAACACATCGCCTCACAGCGTGAGAGATACTCTAGGATCACATGGTATCATTATGCTGATTCTTCACGAGACATTTCTTTTGCATCAGCACAATTTGCAGATATGAGTTATGACGAGAATCATTTAACGGTTCTCATTGAATACTAGCGAATTGAGTGCTTTATACTTACGATTTTAAGCGAGCATGTGGGCTGTGCAAATTCCAGCTGTACATCTACAACTTCTTGCCCAAAAGTATTCCACAGGGCGAGATCTAATCTGGCTAGATAGTTCATCAAAAGGCCATCCATTTGGTCGTTATTCCTACCTCTGTATTGATCCTATTGAATCCATACCAGCATCGGCACAGATTGAAGACCTCAGGCAAACACTCAATCATCATTCTGCTCTATGGATTGATGATGGGCCGCCGTTTCAAGGAGGATTAGTAGGATTTTTTGATTATGAATTTTCTGGAATCGGAATAAAGGACACAACTCAATCAAATGATGGAGCACATTGTCATTTTCGATTGTATGATACGATCATTGCTGTAGATCACGATACTGACCTCCTATGGATTATCTCCTCTGGTTTCAAGAGAGGATCACGAGAGCCTTGTCGTGCTACAGCTCAGATGCGGATCAATGCGATCAAATCAGACATCTTAAACTTGCCCGTACCTGTTGCACCATCGATAAACCTTAATTGGGAAAACGTAATCACTAAGGAAAACTATTTAAAAGCAGTTAGACAAATTATTGATTTCATTGGGGAAGGGGATATTTATCAGGCTAACTTTTCGCAGGCTTTCACGGCAAATTTATCATCAATCACAGACATATTTCACGCCTATCTTTCCATTCGAAAGAGCAATCCATCGCCCTTTTCTGCTTGTGGAAATTTTGGTGACCGTGGTATTGCATGCACCTCCCCAGAACGTCTCATCACTGTTGACTCCCACGGTATAGCTGAGGCAAGACCGATCAAAGGAACGATCAAGCGATCGGCTCATTTTGATCTTGATCAGAGGCTCAAACAAAGACTTCTGATGTCAGAGAAAGACCGAGCAGAAAACATCATGATTGTTGACTTGCTTCGCAATGATTTATCTAAAGTTTGCAAACCGCACACAGTAACTGTAAAGGAGCTATGTAGCTTAGAATCGTATGCCGGACTCCATCAACTCACATCTTCAGTCCAAGGAGAAGTCAATGATGATTATGATGCATTTGATCTAATGTCAGCGGTGTTTCCGGGCGGATCAGTGACCGGAGCACCCAAGCGTCGTTCTATGGAAATCATTAATCAATTAGAGCAACAACCTCGTCGTGCTTTTTGCGGCTCAATGGGTTATTTTGGATTTAATGGTGCAGCAGATTTTAATATCATGATCCGAACGATTCAATTTGATGGAACTCGTGCACGACTTGATGTTGGAAGTGGCATCACAGCTTTATCTGATCCAGAGGATGAGTATCTAGAAACCTTGTTGAAAGCCCATAAAATTTTTAATGGAACTGGTGAAGTCATGATCACATGATTTTGATTCTCAATAATCATGACAGCTTTGTCTACAATATTAGAAGATATTTCAGAGAGCTTGGAGAAGCAACCGATGTGGTTGAGTCAGATCACATCACGCTTGATGATATTGAACGGATACATCCGAAGGCATTGATTATTTCGCCGGGTCCTTGTACTCCTAATAAAGCAGGAATCAGCCTCAGTGCGATCTCACATTTTTCAGGGGTATTACCAATTTTGGGAGTGTGTCTTGGACATCAAGCAATCGGGCAATCTTTTGGAGGTGTGGTGACGAGATCCATGTTTCCAAAGTATGGCCAGACAAGTCCTGTGGTTCACGATGGAGATGATCTGTTTGATGGACTACCCAATCCACTGAACGTTGGACTATATCATTCGTTAAGTGTGACTCAAACTGAAACCTGTGATTTTGTAGTTCAGGCCCAATCACGAGAAGGGGAGATCATGGCGTTACGGCACAAACAGAGTCCTACATTTGGCGTACAGTTCCATCCTGAATCCATCCTGAGTGAATCTGGTCATCACCTATTTCGAAATTTTATTCAAATCACAGAGCACTTTAATGATAGCCATTCAAGGGAATGATCCACATAGTATCATTCATCAATCTTTGGCTTTCATGCATGTAGATTCTTAACACGATTTATTTTGGGTGATCAGTCACCAACGGCCTTAGCAATGACTTAGAAATGGATTTCAACAATGAAAAAGTCTGTGCGAAAACAAGTTGTAGAACTTGATCGTTCATTTCAGCGCTTGAAAACCCTTACAAGTGTCAATGTTATTCTTAGAGCAATCAGGAACACAGGATTCAACTCGCCCATTTGACCTACGAGATCGAGGGTTACTGCTCGGTCATGGTGTGTTTGATACATCTCTGATCATTAGAGGCCACATGATTTTGCGCACAGAACATATCAACAGGTTAGTTGGAGATGCCGCTGCTTTGGGGATCAACATTAGCCATCAAAGAATCAATGACATAACAGATACATTCCTCAATGAAGATCATCATGGAATATTACGCATCACCATCACTTCAGGCCCTGCGGGAAGATGGAACTTGGATTCCCCAGATATACCACCAACCATTTTAGTAAATTTCTCGCCACCAACAATTAATCCACTGAGCCCTCTCTCGCTACATGTAAGTTCAATTAGACGAAATAATACCTCAATCACTAGCCGTCATAAAACCCTTGCATATACTGACAATATAGTCGCTTTGAAAGCTGCCCGTGTTGATGGATATGATGACGCGATCTTTTTGAACTCATCAAATAATGTGTGTTGCGTAACAACAGCGAATCTTTTCTTGAAATTTGGAGACTGTTGGGTCACTCCGCCCATTCTGGATGGGGTTCTACCGGGAGTTATGCGACACTGGATCATGCACACTGGACCGACTCTTGGACTTCAAATTACAGAGCGAAGCATTAATGAGAAAGAATTACAGAATGTGGAATCTGCATTTATTACCAATAGTGTGCGACTTGCGACACCTGTTTCAGAAATAAACGATCGGAAACTTCACGCTGAATTACCACCTGAAATAAAAAATACTATAACAAACCTCATCAAGGGAATGTAGTGATTTCAAGCATTGGATGATCATAAACAACGAACACTTTACCTAAAACTGCTGAGTGAAATTGATGGCATGATGATGACAGATGCACATATCAGAGGATGACCCGAACATTCAAGATGCCGATATCAAAGATTATTGATTGGATCCTTAGATTACATCATGACCTTTAAATATATACTCTGAGAGTACCGCACCTACTTTGAATTAGGGTTCACATCGTTCATTTCCATCATCCAGATCAGTAACTCTCATTTCAAGTCATTTTTTGATCGGATGGGTGGCGAACCGACGCTTTTCTGACATCTTCATATGACATGGATGCACATATCCCGAGATCAGTAACTATAACTGGATCAAACATCAGGCCAAGACTGCTCATTTATTGAAGGATCAAGGATAGAGCATCTATTTATTCTACCTGTAGATGGCTATATTAGCAAAACACTTAACTACATTTTATTCATTCCTTAAATGTAACATAAAGACGAAATGCTGTGTAACAAAATCAAATCCTTAACCATTTGATTCCAAACTCGGTATATCCGAAAATTAACCCAAGTGTTTATTATTAAGCAAATATTTTCAAATCCCCCAATCCATGAACACTCCTACCGACACGGAGCGAACTGAGCTCCACAAGACGATCTGGCGCATCGCCAACGACCTGC